>JAHEEH010000274.1 GCA_024640835.1 Bacteroidota bacterium | reverse complement strand
ATCCTCAGTTCTACACGTACAACCACGTCTTCGGGGGCGTCCTCGGTCCGCTGTACGACGAGGAGATCGTCTGGCGTGGCGGTCTCTTCGCCTTCCGTGGCCTGACCCTCGCCTGGGCCGTCCTGGCCTGGGCCGTGGGCACGGTCCGACGCGGTCCGGGCCGGAAGACCGGGCTCGTCGCGGGAGTCTCGGCGTCCCTGCTCATCGGTGGGGCCTACCTGGCGTCCGGACGGCTCGGTTTCAATACGTCGGTGCGCGACCTGGAGCGGGCGCTGCCGGTCGAGTCCCGGGTCGGAAACGTGACGCTGCACCTGGACGGTGGGATCGAGCCCGAGCGGAGGCGGCGGATCGAAAGCGAGGCGGCGTTCCGCTACGCCCGCCTGGCCGACCGGTTGTCCGTGGAGCCCGGGGAGCCCGTCGACGTCTGGGTCTATCCGGACGCCGCGACCCGGGGGCGCCTGATCGGAGCGCGTCTCACGAGCGTTGCCCCGGTCTGGCTTTCCTCGCCCCAGGTCCACGTTCTGGACGACCAGTTCGAGGACATCTTCCCCCACGAGCTCGTGCACGCGTTTTCGCGCGAGTTCGGGATGCCGGTCCTGAACGCGTCGCCTGCCGTCGGCCTGGTGGAGGGTCTTGCGGTGGCCCTCGAACCGCCGGACGGAGGCCCGAGCGCCGACGAGCAGGTAGCCGCCACTCGGAGCGGCGCCACCGCCGACCGGCTGGCGCGCTCGCTGGACCCGACAGGGTTCTGGGGGGGGAGGGGAGCAGTCTCGTATACGACAACGGGGTCGTTTGTCCGATATCTCTGCGATGCGTACGGCGTTCAGGCCGTGGAGGACGCCTACCCGACCGCCGATTTCGCCGGCGTGTTCGGACGCGGGCCGGGCGATCTGGCCGATGAGTGGATGGTGTGGCTGGACGGACTTCCGTGGCTCCCGGTGGATGCTTCGAGGCAGGCACGTTCGCGCTTTGCCGTTCCGTCCCTCTTCGAGCGCCGCTGTCCCCACTACGTGCCGCCCTCCGTCCGTCATCGAAGGGAGTCCGCCGCGGCATGGGAACGCGGCGACACCCTGGAGGCACTGCGAGCCTCGCAGAAGGCCCTGGCGAGCGATCCGACCGGGCCGGCCACCATCGCCCAGTGGCTGCGCATGCAGCTGCGGGCGGGGGACGCAGAGGCGCCCCGCCGGCTGCTTGCGACGGTTCCCGAGTCCCTTCTTACGGCCGCGTCCGCCGTCGTGGCGGCCGACGTCCTCGCGCTCGACGGCCGCGCGGAGGAAGCGCGTACCCGCTACGACGAGATCCGGCTGTCCCTGCCGGCCTCGTCGAGAGAGGGCAGGGCATCGCTCACCCTTCGACGGCAGCTTGCCGGTCGGCCGGACGCGCTGCGGATCCTGCTCCTGGGTGGCTTCGTGCGGGATCGTGCGGAAGCCCTCGCAGAACTGCGGTTGCGGGACCTCCCTCCGGAGGCGGCGGCTCCGCTGGCCATGGCCGAAGCCGTGGTACGCGCTGAACGACGGGAATTCGGGGCGGCGGCGAACCTGATGGCGAGCGTAGAGGCAAGTCCGGTCGGCGTCCGGCCCGGCGAAGCGTATGCCCTGACGCTGCAGCGCCTTGCCTGGGTCGCCGAGATGAGCGAGAGTGCGGGGGACATTCGGTTGGCCCTCGCGTTTGCCGACTCGGCCGCCGGGATGTCCCGGTGGATGGGCGACCTGGCCGCCCACCGGTACTGGCTCGACCAGGCCGACCGTCTCCGATACACGCTCGCTCCGCCACAGACGCGATGATCACACGCCCCTCCCTCCGCGCCTCTCTCCTGGTCTGTACCGTGCTCGGCGTCGCGGGGTGTTCGTCCACGGAGAAGGAGCGCGACGAGCAGGCCGCGCCCGCACCGACGGAGGTCGTTTCGCTGTTCGCGCCGCGGGCGGACGGCATCGGCACCATTCAGCTCCACCGGACGGGCGACGAGGCGTCGCTGCCCGTCCTCTCGCTGCCCTCGGGGCAGACCCTGTCCCTGGCCTTCGATCTCGTCCGTGAGGCGGGTCGCCCGCTGTCGGTCTACTTCTACCATGCCGACCGATCGTGGCGTCGAGACCTGGTTCCCGCGGAGTTCCTGGAGTCGTTTCACCGGGACGACCTTCTCGATTACGGCCCCTCCATCGGGTCACAGATCCCGTACACGCACTACCGCTACGAATTCCCCAACCGGTCGATCGCCTTCCGGATCAGCGGCAACTACGTCGTGCGGGTCACGGAGCAGGGCATGGAAGACGACGTCCTGTTCGAACGTCCCTTCTACGTCTCCGAGCAGGCGACTCCGATCGATCTTTCCGTCGGGAACGTGATGGTGGCCGGCTCCCCGGTGCCCTACCTGCAGCCCACGCTGTCGTTCACGCCGCCGAACCCGGCCTACGGCAACGCCTTCGACTATACCGTCTGCTTCCAGCGGAACGGTCTCCTGGACGACGGCCGGTGCACCGACGATGCGTCCCTGGCCATGGTCCCCCAGCTCACGTACTACCTGGAGCCGGAAGAGGCCTTCGGGCCGCGGATCACCGAGCACTTCCTGGACATCTCGGAGATCCGCGTCGGAGGACGGGTGGAGCGGGCGGACCTGCAGTCGGATCCGTTTCGCCTGGTCCTCGAACCCGATTACATCCGGTTTCCCGGAGCGATCGGCGTTCCGCTGCTGAACGGCAATCCGGTGGTGGAAGGAGCGGTGACGAGCCTCAACGATCCCGCGCGATCGGCGGACTACGTACAGGTCGATTTTGCGCTCGTGCCGGAGAACGACGTCCCCGTCCGCGGCGACGTATGGGTCCTGGGCTCGTTCAATGACTGGGAGCCCCGGATCGGGAACCGCATGGAGTTCAACGAGGAGCGACGGCGGTACGAGGGCAGCGCGCTGTTGAAGCAGGGGCGGTACGAGTATCGCTACGGATTCGAGAACGCGTCGGTCCGGCGCCAGGTCGCGTACGATTCGCCCCTGGCTTCCGAGGGACTGCTCACGGCATTCATGTATTTCTCGGACATCCGCGTGAGCACGGACCGCCTCATCACGGCCGCCACGGTCCGATCCTGGTAACGGGCCGTGTCGCTCGTGGTCATCGGCGTCCTCGGCTACGTCGCCCTCCAGCTGGGGATCGGGGTGTGGGTATCCCGTCGGATCCACTCGGAGGACGACTACCTGGTCGCCGGGAGGAGCCTCGGCTACCCGCTGGCCATCTTCACCATCTTCGCGACCTGGTTCGGTGCGGAGACCTGCATCGGTGCGGCGGGATCCATCTATGCGAAAGGCCTCGCCGGCAGCACGGCCGAGCCGTTCGGCTACGCGGCCTGCATATTCGCGATGGGCCTGTTCTTCGCGGTCCCCCTCTGGAATCGGCGCCTGACGACGGCCGCGGACTTCTTCCGGCAGCGGTATTCGGCTTCGGCGGAACGCGTGGCCGTGCTGCTCATGGCGCCTACGTCCCTGCTGTGGGCGGCCGCCCAGATCCGCGCATTCGGCCAGGTGCTCACGGTGGCGTCGGGCGTGGACCTGAACCTGACCCTGACCGCCGCCGCGGCCATCGTGGTGGTCTATACCATGTTCGGCGGGCTGCTTGCGGACGCGTGGACCGACATGATCCAGGGCATTGCCCTGGCGGTGGGCCTCCTGGTCCTGTTCGTGGCCGTGATGGGGTCGGGAGGGGCGGAAGCGCTGATGCACCTCGACGCGGATCGGCTGGACCTGTTCGGACCGGAGTCCTCGTGGCTCGGGTTCCTGGAGGGTTGGGCCATTCCCGTTTGCGGGTCGGTGTTCGCAGCGGAGCTCATCGCACGCGTCATCGCCTCGAGGACCCCGAAGGTGGCCCGACG
>JAHEEH010000273.1 GCA_024640835.1 Bacteroidota bacterium | reverse complement strand
GGGATCGATCGCGCCCACGCGAACGCCTTCGCGAGGGAGAGGCCCACGAGCAGCGATCCGGCAAGTCCGGGCCCTCGCGTCACCGCCACGGCGGTCACGTCGGATGCATCGATTCCCGCCCTGGAAAGCGCCTGCCGGACCACGGGGACGATGAGCCTCTGATGGTCGCGTGATGCGAGCTCGGGCACGACGCCGCCGTACAGGCCGTGCACGTCCTGGGAGGACACGACCGACGAGACGAGCCTCCCGCCGACGGCGACGGCGGCGGCCGTGTCGTCGCACGAGGTCTCGATACCGAGAACCGTCGGTCCTTCCGATCCGTATGGTCCAGGAATTGCCCCGTTCACCGTGTTTCCCCGTAGAACAATCCGGTCAGGGTCTCGTTATTGACTCCTGACGGCCCCTCCGTCTATAATACAACATCGTCCGTGCAAGCCGGAGCAACGCACATGCGCCGATCCGTGTATATCGTCTGCCTGGTCTTCCTGACGCTTCTTGCGTCGCCGGCCGAAGCGCAGCTGCGCCAGGACGCGGTCGTGGCGAACGCACCGGTCCGTCTCTACGACGAGAGCGGTCCGGCGTTCACGCTCAATCGGTTCTTCAGCCCCGAGCACTTCAGGATGGGTCATTCGTTCGAGCTCTCATCCAGTTCGTTCGGCGGGTACGGCGGAACGCTGGCGATGTACACGAACTCCATGATGTGGCAGTTTTCGAGCAAGCTGGCTGCGCGGGTGGACCTCGCGATGGCCTACTCGCCGACGGCATCCTATCCCGGCCTGAGCGCGACGGCGGGTGACCAGACGAGGGTGTTCCTGCGTAACGCGGAGGTCGCCTTCCGGCCCAAGGAGAACATGCTGCTGCATCTTTCGGTGCGGCAGAGCCCGTACGGGGCCTACGCTTCGCCCTACGGCTGGTATGGAGGCTACGGCCCGGCTTACGGTTACGACGCCTGGTACCAGGGGATGGGCGATCGTTCTTCGGAGAGCAGTCTCTTCTGGAATCCACGCCTCCGCTGACGGGGTCGGCCGGCATGGCGCCGGTCCGAGGGTACCCTGACCATTTCCTGATACCGGATGGTTACCGGACGCATTGGAAACCTGGGTCTGAACGCGGCGATCCTGCTGCTCGGATCGGTCATGGTGGTGCTGGGCTGGTCACTGATCGGAGGTTCGTTCGGTGATGCAGGGGACGGCGCCCGGAGTCACGAGATCGTCCAGTTGGATGTGCGCAACGGGTGTGGGGCCTCCGGAATAGCCGTTCGCGTAGCGGACTGGCTTCGCGATGAGGGCGCGGACGTGCTGGAATCCGGAGACTGGGTCCGGTTCGACGTCGCCCAGACCTTCGTGGTGGATCGTATCGGCGATCCAGGGCCGGCGCGCGAGGTGCTTCGGTTGCTGGAGTTGGACCCCGAACGCGTTCGGGTCGACGTACGCCCGGACTATTATCTTGACGCAACGCTCGTCGTCGGCTGCGACTACGAGACGCTCCCGCCGTTTCGGGAGTGATCGGGCCGGTACGACGGCGGCATCGTTCAATCAACTACGACTTGATGAAGCATATCGAGGACGCGCTGAAGCGTGAGGGACGGGACAAGGCGAAGCGTGTGACGGGCATCCCCGCGACCGTCCTGGCACGGGAAGCCGTGGACGCCTTGCTCCGGAAGAAGGCTCGAGACATCGTCGTCATGGACATGAGAGGCGTCAGCGGTGTGGCCGATCTGTTCGTTCTGGCGACGGGAGATTCCGATCTGCAGGTCAAGGCTGCCGTCGATTCCGTACGGGAGCATCTGCGGGAGCAGTTCGGAGAGCGTCCCTGGCACGTGGAGGGATATGAGCACAGACAGTGGGTTCTGGTGGACTACGTCGACCTGGTGGTCCACGTCTTCATCGATGAACGCCGCTCTTTCTATGGTCTGGAGCGCCTCTGGGGCGATGCGCCCCGCGAGGCCGTGCCGGACGACGGGCAGGGATCCGACGTCCGGATCCTGGCCGACCCCGTGGAGGGGGAATCCTGATGCGTATACGCTGGATGGCATCGACGGTGGTGATCCTCGCGCTCGGAACGGGATGCCAGGTAGCCCGACAGGGCGTCCGTCCGCCGGACGAGCAGTTCGGACACCGGGTCGAGGGGGTGGATCAGGAGGGGCGGGAGACGGTGGTCCTGGTACCGCCTTCGGACGAGGCCGAATACAGGACCGACCTGGCCGCATACGAGTCCGTGACCGTTCGACCCGGAACTGCGGACCCGGACCTCGCGGGCATCGCGGTCGAGGTCCTGGTCAAGGGGGCCTTTCCGGACGCGTGCACCGAGCTGCACGACGCGGCACAGGTGCGATCGGGCAACCTGATCGAGGTGACCCTCCGTACCCGACGGCCCCAGGGCGCGATCTGCGCCACGGTCCTGAGACCGTACCGGTTCTACATCCTTCTGGACGGACGCTTCGATCCGGGCCCGTACACCCTGACCCTGAACGGCGACAGTCACCCGTTCGAGGTGACCGAGGGGCGGTAGCCGCTCCCGGCCGACGCGGGCGCCGTCTGTGGGTTTCCTACGGGTTCGTGGAATCGGGAAGATCGGAGTCCACGTTCCGCATCGCCGCGTCGTACTGGGTCTCCAGTTCCTCCGGGCTCATCGCGAAGCTGGAATCCCCGAGCACTTCGCCGATGCGCGTCATGAAGGAGGAGGCGAGCTCGAATTCGCGGGCCTGCACGTACGTGGCCCGGATGGACTCCACGAAATAGGCGGCGAACTCCAGGTCACGCTGAGTGGACGCCTGGGCCAGGCGGTGCAGCACGATCGGCTCGGCCTTGCGGTACACTTCGAGCGAGGTCTGCTCGTCGCCGACCGCCCGGAAGGCTTCCGCCATGAACATGAAGGAGCGCTCGTCTCCGGGGATGGTCTCGAACGGCACCTGCTCGTGGAACCAAGTAAGGAGCTCGCGCGCTTCCTCGACCTGGCCTTCCTCGGCCATCCGCTCGGCCGTGTGCGAGAACACGTTCCGGTAATTGTCCACCATACGCCGGATGTTCTCGTCGAAGTACACGTCCGGATCGGCGAGGCCGGTGAACCGGAACCGCCTCAGGCGCTCGGCCGTGATTCCCGGGACGATCCGCCCGAGCCGCTCCTCGTGACGGATCGGTACCACGCGGTAGGCCTGGCCTTCCAGCTGGAAGTAGTTCTGCAGGTCCAGCTGTCCGTCGGGACTTACCGTGACGGCGAAATACAGGGGCCGCTTCCAGTCCTGCTGCGCGTTCGTGAGCAGCATGTTGAAGACCACCTGGTCGGCACCGTAGAGCAGGTTGAAGGAGTTGTCGAGCGCGTACGGCCTGCCCTGCAGGGTCCATCGCATCGGCGACTCGATCAGCGCCGAATCCTCTATCGACACGGCCACCTCGGTGCGCTTCAGGATCCGGTCCTTGTTGACGGGAAGCGTGATTTCACGCGGGACCCACGGACCCACCTCCAACTGGCTGATCTGCTCGTCGGGCATCGAGATCGACAGCGGTTCGGAGGTTCGCGACGGCTGGTTCTTCAGCTGCTTCACGTACCACGGGGTGTTCATGAGCGACAGGTTGGCCACGCGGACGTCCTGCCGCACGCCTTCCACTTCCTGGAGATACCACAGCGGGAACGTGTCGTTGTCTCCGTTGGTGAGGAGGACGGCATTGTCCTCCACGCTCATGAGCATGTTGTAGGCGTACTCGCCCGCCACGTAGCGGCCTGACCGATCGTGGTCGTCGAAGTTCACGACGGCCATGAGCAGGGGGACGGCCACGAAGAGTACCGTGGCGATGCCCGCCAGCACTGGCGTCATGATCGCCGCCGCATCCCGGGACCGCGACCGGACGATTTCGGC
>JAHEEH010000272.1 GCA_024640835.1 Bacteroidota bacterium | reverse complement strand
TACGGATCGTACCAGCTCGAGGACCAGAACGGGTCGTAGAACGGGTCGTAGTACCGGGAGAAGTAGCGCCGATACCGGTACGGTTCGTACGCGTAGTCGTCGTAGTAGTACGGATCCTCGTCGTAGTACTCCCGGGTCACGACGACCTCACCGTTCTCGTCGACGACCTCGGTCTCGACGTAACCCCGTCCGTCGTCCCAGTCGTGATCCACGACGGCCAGTTTGGTGTAGCAGCCGGAGAGCCCGATGAGCACCAGGAACGGGACGATCACTCCCGTGAGCCACCGAAGGCCTTTCGATCGAAGTGTCGCGTGCGTCATGGGGATATCCTCCGAGGGGTGTCCTTGTAAGTCTGCTACCGGTACCCTGCGAAAATGTTACCGAATTCCCCCGGAATGCAGGGCAAATCGGGCACCCCGCAGGTGCCGTGTCCGTTGAAGGATCGTATCGCCGTCCATGGGGGTTTCGGGGCCGTTTTCGCTACTTTGAATTTACGGCAAAGACCGATCCAAAAGGGTCGGTTCGGTCCCCATGCCCGTATATAGGCGCCCTTTCGCCCCGAATTGTAGTCGATACCGTCCACCCACTGTACACGATGGCTGACGCAATCACCCCCCGATCGGAGGATTACTCGCAGTGGTACCATGACGTGGTACGCCATGCGCGACTGGCCGATTACTCGCCCGTGCGAGGGTGCATGATCGTGCGGCCGAACGGCTACGCGCTCTGGGAGAACATGCAGGCCGGACTGGACGGCATGTTCAAGGCGACCGGCCACCGCAATGCGTACTTCCCCATCTTCATCCCGCAGTCGTTCCTCGCCCGCGAGGCGGCTCACGTGGAGGGCTTCGCGAAGGAATGTGCGGTCGTGACCCACTCCCGGCTGAAGGTGGGCGACGATGGAACGCTCGACGTGGATCCGGAATCGAAGCTCGAGGAGAACCTGATCGTACGGCCGACGAGCGAGACGATCGTCTGGGATACCTACTCCAAGTGGATCCAGTCCTGGCGGGATCTGCCGATTCTCCTGAACCAGTGGAACAATGTCGTCCGCTGGGAGATGCGGACGCGGCTGTTCCTGAGGACGATGGAGTTCCTGTGGCAGGAAGGGCATACGGCCCACGCCACCCGGGACGAGGCCATGGAGGAAACCCTCCGCATCCTCGACATCTACGCGACGTTCGCCGAGGACTGGATGGCCATGCCGGTCATCAAGGGTGTGAAGAGCGCCGCGGAACGCTTCGCCGGCGCCGACGAGACCTTCTGCATCGAGGCCCTGATGCAGGACGGCAAGGCCCTCCAGTCCGGAACCAGCCACTTCCTCGGGCAGAACTTCGCACGTGCCTTCAACTGCCAGTTCCAGAATCGGGACAACGAACTCGAGTACGTGTGGGCGACGTCGTGGGGGGTGTCCACGCGGCTCATCGGAGCCCTGGTCATGGTGCATTCGGATGACCGGGGGCTGGTTCTGCCGCCGAAGCTCGCACCCACCCAGGCCGTCATCGTCCCCATCTACCGGTCCGACGAGGACCGCGTGGCGGTGCTCGAGGCCGCGTCCGTCGTGGAGTCGAAGCTCCGGGCGTCGGGCATACGCGTGGAGCTCGATGCCAGGGAGGGCTTCCGCCCCGGCTGGAAGTTCACCGAGCACGAGGTGCAGGGCGTCCCCGTACGCCTCGCGATCGGCCCGCGGGACGTGGCGAACCGAACGGTCGAACTGGCCCGCCGGGACGGCGGCGAGAAGCAGAGCGTTCCGGTCGACGGGATTGTCGCGTCGGTCCAGGAGGCACTCGATTCCGTGCAGTTCGGCCTCTTCGAGAAGGCGCTGGCCCACCGGGAAGCGAATACCACGTCGGTGGATTCGTACGACGACCTTCGTGGCGTGCTGGACGACAAGGGCGGTTTCGTCCGCATGCACTGGGACGGCACGTCCGAGACCGAGGCTCGCATCAAGGACGAGACCAAGGCGACGATCCGGTGTATCCCCCTCGAAGGCTACGAGGAGGACGGAGTCGATCCGGTTTCGGGGAGGCCCTCCCGTGGACGCGTGCTGTACGCGAGGGCGTACTGACCCCCTGTTGCACGCGCCGGATGCGCGTCCTCCTGTGGTGCGGGAGCGGAACGATCACGGGACGGTGCCGTTCGGATCGTGAACGCCACGAATCCCGTACTCCAGGCCGCGCCGAAACCGCTACGAGTCCTTCTTTCCGTCCGATGTTGCGGCTGAGCGGCGCTTTCGTTCCGATCCTGGCGGCCTTCGTCTGGCTGACCTCGCCCGGCGTGTCCATGGCACAGCGGTGGGGGTCCGTCGAAGGCCGGATCATCCACGTCGAGACCGGAGATCCGATCCCCGGCGTGAGCATCGTGGTGACGGGGACCAATTTCGGCACGGCATCGGACGGCGCGGGACACTACGCCCTCCGCCTGCCGGACGGCAGGTACGGCATCACCTTCTCCGCGATCGGGTTCGCGCCCGCGAGCGACTCGGTGACGGTCCGGTTCGGGTCCGTCGCCAGGCTCGACGCGGTCCTGGAGCCGTCGACCACGCAGCTGCAGGAAGTCACCGTCGAGGAGTACCGCCTGGTGACGGAGGTGGGGGTCTTCGAGATCTCGCCGCGCGCGGCGCGCGATATCCCTGCGCCCGTCCGGGACATCGCGAGGATGCTCAAGCTCCTGCCGGGCGTCGCGACGAATAACGAGCTCTCGAACCAGGTTTCGGTCCGGGGTGGCGGGTTCAACGAGAATCTCTTCTTCCTGAACGGGTTCGAGATATTTCTTCCGTTCCGTCCGCGCCAGGGGGAACAGGAAGGGCTGAGCCTGCTGAATCCCGACCTTGCCGATCGCATCGCGTTCTACTCGGGGGGCTTCCCGGTCCGCTACGGCGGCAAGCTCTCGTCGGCCGTCGAGGTGGAATACCGGCGGCCCGAACGCAGCCCGGGACCACCGACCGGCACGGTCCACCTTTCGCTGCTCGAAGCCGGCCTCGCCACGTCCGGCACCGCCGACGGCGGCCGCATCGGCTGGCTCGTGGGCGCCCGCACGGCCAGGGCCCGCCGATTCTTCGCGACGCAGGAGCTCAAGGGAGACTACGACCCGGCGTTCACCGATGCGCAGGCCAGCCTCTCGTGGAGCCTGTCGGAGAGCGCCCGACTCGAGGCGGTCGGTGTGTGGGCCCGCCATGCGTTCCGGCTCAGCCCCGACGCGCGTCGAACGTTCTTCGGGTCCTACAGCCAGAATCCGGACCTGGCGCCCAGCAATCTCCAGTCGTTGTGGATCCGCTACGACCCGGACAACGAGGAGCGCGACGGATACGAAACGGGTTTCGGTGGCCTGCGCCTGGTGACCACGTTTACCGGGGGTCGCAGGATGGAGCACGACCTGTCGATCTATTCGACGAGGGAGACCGAGCGGTTCGACCTGGCGGGGACGGCCGTGCTGTACCTGGTCGATCCTTCCGATCCGGATCCCGAGCCCGGTTCGGGCCTCTTTCCGGTCGGCACGTCGCGACAGGAGGACGCCGCGGACAACCGGGTCGATGTCCGCTCCGTCACGGCACAGGGCCGCTATTCGGCGGCCCTGCAGGGCCACCTGGTCGAGGTCGGCTGGCTGGCACGGCGGGAGCATTTCTTCGACCGGCTGGACGAGAAGTCGGTCGTGTCGGGGCGGTCCATCGAGGGTCTTCCCGTACGCATCGTGGTCGACAGCCTTCGCGACAGCGCCGGACTCGACGCGTGGCGGTCCGCGCTCTTCGCCCAGGACCTGGTCGATCTCCTGCCGGGACGCCCTGGAACGGCGACCCTCACGGCCGGCGTCCGGGCAGACTGGTTCGATTTCAACGGCGAATGGACGCTGTCGCCCGCG
>JAHEEH010000271.1 GCA_024640835.1 Bacteroidota bacterium | reverse complement strand
TACTGACCCTCGGCGTCCCCGACGATTTCCACGGGAGCTGGATCGAGCGACATTACACGGGCCTCCTGGGTGAGGCACTCGAGCGGCTCTCCGGGTATCGGCCGATCCTCCGGTTCCGGGTTTCGCGGCAGGCCGCAGCGGTGGCGGAGCCCGTGGCGACCTACGGGGACGGTTCGCCCGAGGACGTCGAAGAGGCGGTGGCGGAGATCGAGGCGCTGCGCCGGGATTCCGGAGTCCTGCCCACCTGTCCTGCGCCGATTCGCCGGCCGGGCACGCTGAACCCGTCGTACACGTTCGACGACTTCATCGAGGCGGACTGCAACCGGTTCGCGCGCAGCGCCGCGCTCGCGGTGGCCGAACGGCCCGGAGGAACGAGCTTCAACCCGTTTCTCGTCTACGGGAAGGTGGGGCTCGGCAAGACCCACCTCGCCCATGCGATCGGCAACCAGATCGCGGACGAGCATCCGCACCTCCGCGTCCTGTACCTGACCAGCGAGGCGTTCACCAACTGCTTCGTGCACGCGGTGCAGCACAATCTCCTCGCCGACTTCGCGCGGTCCTTCCGCGAGATCGACGTGCTGATCGTGGACGACGTCCAGTTCCTCTCGGGCAAGGAGAAGACGCAGGAGCAGTTCTTCCACCTGTTCAACGATCTGCACCAGGGCGGGGCGCAGATCGTGCTGTGCGCCGACCGGCCCCCGTCGGAGATCGCCGGCATCGAGGACCGGCTCCTTTCCCGCTTCCGCTGGGGCCTGATCGCGGACGTGCAGCCGCCGGAGTACGAGACGCGCATCGCCATCCTCCAGCGTCGCGCCGGACGCGCGGGTCTGGACCTTCCGTACGACGTGGTCGAGTACATCGCCTCGTACGTCACGGACAACATCCGCTCGCTCGAGGGGGCCCTGAACCGCATTCTCGCCGCCCATCGGATCGGCATCCTGGAACTGACGCTCTCCGCGATCCGCCCCCTGATCGCCGATCTCATCCGGACGGACCAGCGCAGGTCGTTCTCGGCCTCGTCCATCCGGGACCAGGTCGCCGATGCGTACGGCCTCACTCCCGAGGACCTGATCGGCAAGAGCCGCAAGCGCCGGATCGTGGATGCCCGGCACGTGGCCATGCACTTCTGCAAGCAGGCCACCTCCCTCTCCCTGGAGGCGATCGGCAACCGGTTCGGAGGACGGGACCATTCCACCGTGATCCATGCGTGCAGGGCCGTGCAGGCGCGTCTCGACACGGATCCGGCCTTCGTGGAGGAGGTCGACCGGCTTTCCCGACGCCTCGACCTCGGGGATTGACGCGGCCCGGTCCCCGGATGGAGCGGGGGCCCGCGACCGACGAATCGGAGGAAGTTTATTCCGTCCGGCGGTCCGTACTTCCCGCTCGAAGCGACTTTTTGACCGCCGGACCGTCGATTCGGGTGCGATTTCCCTTTGGCCCGCACTTTGTTTGTGGCTGGCTGCCAGAACACCGCGTCGCGCGGGATCGACCCCGTAAGGTCCTTCCGGCCCGACGGTGACTGCCCGGCCCCGTAAGGCCGGGTAGTCGTGTTTAGGCTCCGGCCGATCGCGGATCAGGAGCGCGTCCGAACGGTCAGGAATGCTCGCGCATCCGGATTTCCGCGTTGGATGCGAGGCCATCCCTGATTATTTTCGGCGACCCCGGTCAGACCGTCGAACGCACCTCCTGACGGTCGGCAGCGCGGGTTCCTGAATGACAGCTGGACGAGATGGGATTCCTCAACTTCGCGTCGGACGTAGCGATTGACCTCGGCACCGCCAACACCCTGATCTACATCAAGGGGAGGGGCATCGTCCTGAACGAGCCCAGCATCGTGGCCATCCACCGGGTCAGCCGCAAGGTGATCGCGGTTGGGCACGAGGCCCAGCAGATGCACGAGCGGACGCACCGGGACATCGAAACCATCCTCCCGCTCAAGGACGGCGTCATCGCTGATTTCGAGGTGGCCGAGCAGCTCATCCGCCACCTGATCCGAAAGGTGCAGACCAGCTGGGTCACGGCGATCCGGAAGATGGTCGTGTGCGTGCCCAGCGGGATCACGGAGGTGGAGAAGCGGGCGGTCCGCGACTCGGCCGAGCACGCCGGCGCCCGACAGGTCTACCTGATCGACGAGCCGATGGCCGCTGCGATCGGGATCGGCCTCAACGTCGCGGAAGCCGTCGGCAACATGATCGTCGACATCGGCGGCGGAACGACCGAGATCGCCGTCATTGCCCTCTCGGGCATCGTGATCGACGAATCCATCCGCGTCGGTGGAAACGAACTGGACCTGGCCATCGTCCAGTATTTCAAGAGGAACCACAACCTGCTGATCGGACATCGAACGGCCGAGCGGATCAAGATGGAGGTCGGCAGCGCGGTGGAACTGGACCCGGAGCTGGAGCTTTCGGTGAAGGGCCGCGACCTGGTATCGGGCATCCCCAAGATCCGGAGCATCTCGTCGGAGGACGTCCGCGAGGCGCTCCGCGACCCCGTCAGCCAGATTGCGGCCGCGGTCATCCGTTGCCTGGAGCGCACGCCTCCCGAGCTCGGATCCGACGTCCTGGAGCGTGGCATCATGCTCACGGGAGGCGGTTCGCTGCTCAAGGGTATGGACGTCCTGATCCGGGGCAGGGTGGATCTGCCCGTGTACGTGGCCGATGATCCTCTCACCGCCGTCGTCCGGGGTACCGGAACGGTGCTCGAGGACATCCCGCTCTACGACAAGGTCCTTTCCTGACGCGGGGGAGCGATCAGCCGGAAGGTCAGGTTGATCCTCTCGTCGTGGACCGTCCGCGTGCGCGGCACCGAGTGGAGCCAGTAGCGCTGCGTCGATCCGGCCATGACGAGGAGCGAGCCGTTCCCCAGCGCCACGTCCGAGACCCACTCGCGGTGTGTACGATGGCGGAAACGCATCTTTCGCGAGGCGCCCAGGGAGACCGAAGCGATCACGGGCTCTGGTCCGAGTTCGGGCTCGTCGTCGGCATGCCAGCCCATCGCGTCCTGTCCGTCGCGGTACCGGTTGAGCAGCACCGAATTGAAGGCCGTGTCCGCAGCCCGCTCCACCGCTGCCCGAACGGACAGCAGGTGCGGCGTCCACGGGCGCGGGTGGTGCGTGAAGCCCGAGTAGCGGTATACCGCCTCCGGATCGCCGTGCCACGCCGAGAGCCTGGGGCTGGGCATTTCGCGACCGAACAGCCTGACCCGATGCTGCTCCCAGGCGATGTCCTCGAGCAGCGTGTCCAGCAGCGAAAGGGCCTGTACTTCCGAAAGAAACCGCTCCTGGAGAACGACCGTCGCCTCCGGCATGTCCAGTAGGGTCATGGGGCCTGGCATTCCCGGCGTCAGGGAGCGTCCCGTCGGAGTTGTCCACACCGGCCATCCGGCGTCCGGAGAGCGCCCGACGGAAGGTCCGTCATGAGCATCCTGATGTCGATGTCCATAAATACTTGAATATCAAAGGTCTACTCCAAGTCTCCCCGTCGCAATCCCTGTTGCGCCGGAGAATTCGACCGCGTCGCGAGTTTATCCACATTTCTTCCACAAACCGCGTGCGAAGTTTCGCGGATGCCGGGAACGGTCCCACCCGGATCCACGATCAGTCCCCGTCCCGCGCGTCAGGCCGGGGTGTCGCGGTGTCCTCCGGCATGTCGGTTCCAGCCTCCCCGGGGGCGGAAGGTGGCCTCTTCCGGGCAACGAGGCGGGCCACCGAGGCCAGGTTCCGAAGGACACCGACGGAGCTGAACTCGCGGATCTCCCGACCCACCGCAGCCACGAGCTCCTCGACCACTTCGCGCTCCCCCACCTCGCCCACCTCACGCACGAGCGCGAGACGGTGCAGCGCGTACAGGCCGAACACGACCGACATGAGAAACAGGAAGTC
>JAHEEH010000008.1 GCA_024640835.1 Bacteroidota bacterium | reverse complement strand
ACCCGATGACGACACCGGGCGCAAGGGCGAAGAGATTGGCACCGTCCGTCCACTGCTCCCGCTGCTGGCTCAGCGGATCGTCGCCTCCGCAGGAATAGAAACGAACGGGCCGGTCGAGCACGGTCCGCAGCGCCTCGGCCAGGTCGTCGTGGACATGACACCGGAGGTCGTCGGGGCTGTCTCCGGGCGAGAACCGGACCACGTTGCCGAGGCCGCGGAGCCCGATGAGCGGCGGGTACACGACGCACTGGTCGGCGGCGACGAACGTGAACACCGTGTCCAGGTGCATGCAGGACCGCTCCTTGGGCAGGTTGACCATGATCACGTTCCTGATGCCCGCTCGTGCGAAGAGCGCCCGGGTGATGGACGTTACGCCTCCGAAGCTCGTCCGCTCGGAGTGGCCGACCAGGACCGTGTCCTCGTTCACCACGAGAAGGTCTCCCCCCTCGAACGTGACCCCCTCCGGGAGCCGGACCACGTTCTCCCGGTACGGAGCGAAGCCCGGGTGGTGGCTCACGACCGAGTTCATGATCGCGCTCTCCCGTGCCCTGGCCGCCGTGGCCGGATGACTGAGAACGATGTGGTCCCGCACGACGGCGGCCACGTCGCGCGTGAACATGAGGTTCGGGAGCGGCTCGGCCACGATGGGAAGATCCGAGATGCCCGTGAGTGCGAAGAGGCTCAGGGCGCCGGGTGACAGCTCGGCGAGCTCCCGCTCGAAGGCCTGGAGGTTCTTCTCGGGTGCGGCACGGCAGAGCGTGGCGACAAGATCCTCCCGCGCCACGGCCGTCTCGAGGGACTCCGTCAGGAGGTCGCCCATCTGCAGCACGCCGCCCGGCTCCGGCATCACGGTTTCGAATACCCGGCACATGAGCTCGTGCTCCTTGCGGGCATGCTCCACCCAGATGATGTCCTCGAACAGGAGCTTCGGGAGCATGCGCGGAGCGATCCGCTCCATCTCGGCGCCCGGAGTGTGGACGATCACCTGCTCCAGGCGACCGGTCTCGGACGTAACGGCGAGTCTTCGGGGCAAATGGGACGGCACGGAGCGTGGAGGGACGGAAGGCCTCGTGCGCCTACGGCCGCGCAGGCCGGTTGATCCCTCCGACAAGGCCTGTCAGCCGCGTTTCTGCAGCGCCCCGATAAGCCGTACGACGACGGCGAGCATCAGAAGGACGACGAGTCCCTTGATGGCGTAATGGAGGAGAAATCCGGCGACCTTGAGCACGACGCTGAGCAGCACGACCGCCACCATGAGGACGATCGCGGTGACGATCCACCGCAGGATCTGCTGTATCTCGAGGTTCCGCATCGGCGCGCGCTTTGTGTCAATATAAGAACACGTCGGATAGTGTCTCGGCCGCCCCCGCGGAGTCGTATCCGCCCATCACCAGTATTCGTCCGTCGGACAACAAAGTTGCAGTGTGTCGAGTCCGCGGTTCCGGTGTTCCGAGGGCGAGTTCCGGCACGCTCAGAAACCGCCCGAGACCGGAGTCGAACACCGCTCCGGAGCCGACGGCGAACTGTTCCCGGGTCGTTCCGCCGAACAGCAGCACGCGCCCCTCTGCGATACGGACGGCGGCGTGGTCGTTACGCAACGGGTCCGGGGAGGAGACCTCCTCGAGATAGATGCCCGGCGGCGTGCGCGTGTCCATGACGTAGTTGACGGGGAACGCGGCCGAGGGTCGAAACACGGCGCCGGTGAGCAGGAATTCGTTCGGACCGCCGGAGGATTCCTGGTGCAGGGCGGTCTGGGTGTGTCCGGACATGGCCTCGATATACACCCCGTACCCGGGCACGAGGGCCAGGACGCTGTCGTTCGCGATCCGGAAGCTGCGCAGGTCGTCACGGACGTCCAGCCGGGGTTCACTTCCGTAGCGGACGTCGCCCGTCCCCCCGATCAGGTCGACGATCGGGCCTTCGGACGTGGTGCGCAGCTCCGCCGTGTGGAAGGCCCGGCGGACCGGGTCTCCCGTAACCGGCAGCTCCACGAACATCTCCTGGTTCGCATCCAGGATTTCCACGGTCTCGACCAGGTCCGCGATCGACGCGGGGTCGTCGGACGACGAGCCGCCCATGACCACGACACGACCGTCCGGAAGCAGCGTGGCGGTATGCCCCGTTCGGGCCCGGATCAGGCGGGGGCCGGGGGCGATGGTGCCGGTCTGGTAGTTCACCATCCAGGACGCGTCGGTTGCGTGCCCGCCCGCGAGCGGTGCGCCTCCGACCACCAGGATCTGTCCGTCTCCCACCGGAGTGGCCGTATGGCCGCCCACGGCGTGCTGCCAGGTGGGGCCGGCCAGTCGATCGACGCTGAGCCTGAGGAGACGGAGCGTGTCGACCGTCGGCACCTCCTCCGGATCGAAGGCTTCGATGACGACGTCGTTCATTCCGCGAACGAGCTTGATGGAGCGCGACCAGATGTCCGAGCCCTCGCGATCGGCATCCTTGCCGTTGATCGTCACGCGACCCACCCCGCGAAACGAGGTGGCCCGTACCCGGAGCAGGGTTTCGGCCACCGGGACCACGGACCGCGGGTCGGGCTCGAGGATCTCGATGTCCGGCGGGCGGACGTCCACGAACGGTCGCTCACAGCCCGTGATGGACAGGGCAAGGGCCAGGACTATCGCAGTTCGTCGTGTCATGATGCGTCGGGTCCATCGTACGATACGGATTCCAGCACCAGCCCACGTGGAGGGGCGGCGGGTCCCGCCATGGTCCGGTCTCGCGAGTCCAGGATGCGGATGAGGTCCTCCGGGGGACGGCGTCCTCGTCCGATCTCGAGCAGGGTCCCGACGATGGCGCGGACCATTCCATGCAGGAAGCGGTCGGCCTCGATGTCGAACCGCCAGTCCCCCGGTCGCCCCTCCGGAACCCAGACCGCCCGGACCACCGTGCATGTCCGGTTCTCCGTCTCGCTCGCCGTCCGGCAGAACGCGTCGAAGTCGTGCGTGCCGAGAAGAGTCCGAGCCGCCTCGTTCATCCGGTCGAAATCGGGAATCGGACGGATGGGTACCCGCCACGCGCGGTCGAGTGCTCTCGGCTCCGTCGTCACGTAGTATGCATAGCGCCGACTCCGGGCATCGAAACGGGCATGGAAGGACTCCGACGCAGGCGCCAGGTCACGTACGGCGATCGAGGACGGGAGGACGCCGTTCAGCGAGCCCTGCAGCCGGAACGGCTCGAAGTCGAGGTCCGTGCTGAAATGAGCCACCTGGCCGCGTGCATGAACTCCGGCGTCGGTCCGACCGGAACCGACGAGTGCCGGCCGCGTCCGCAACACGGTCTCGATGGCTTCTTCCACGGCCTGCTGGACCGTGGGGAGGTCCGCCTGGATCTGCCATCCGTGCCAGTCGGATCCGTCGTATTCGATGGTCATTCTGTACGTCCGCACCGATCTTGCCGTATCGACCCGATGACTCCGCATCTCGACCATACGCGCATCTACCTCACGGGGTTTATGGGGACGGGGAAGAGCACCCTCGGCCCGGCCCTGGCGCGTGCGCTGGGGTGGGAGTTCGTGGACCTGGACGACGTGGTGACGCTCGAGGCCGGGCGGGCGATCCCGGACATTTTCGCCGACGAGGGCGAGGCCGGATTCCGGCACCGGGAGCGGCAGGCCCTGGAGCACGTATCCGGACGGGAGCGAATCGTGGTGGGGTTGGGAGGGGGAACCGTGCTCGATCCGGTGAACCGGACCCGGCTGGTGGAGACCGGTATCCTGGTATGCCTCACGGCGCGCCTGGCGACCCTCGTGGGTCGCATCCTTTCGGACCCGTCGGTGCGTCCCCTGCTCCAGGACGACGGGGGGCGAGCCCTGGAGGGCGGTGATCTGATCGAGCGGATACGGGTGCTGATGCAGGAGCGGACGACGGCCTACGCCAGCGCCCACGTCACGGTGGAGACGGACGATGCCTCCATCGAGGAGTCGGTGGACCGCATCATCGGTGGAGTGCGGGCGGCCGCGGAAGAGCCCGGCGACGACGCATGACGCATGTCGACATTACTCCGACCATCGAGCGCGCGGAAGCGGCGCTGAGTCGGTACTGGGGTCACGAGGCGTTCCGCCCCGGGCAGCGAGACGTGGTGGCCGATGTGCTGCGGGGTGTCGACGTCCTGGGCATTCTTCCGACCGGCGCGGGGAAATCCGTCTGCTACCAGGTGCCGGCGTTGCTGGAGAGCGGGTTGACGCTGGTCGTTTCGCCTCTGATCGCCCTGATGGCCGACCAGGTGACCGGGCTCCGGGAACGGGGCATCGAGGCCACCTGGCTCGGATCGGACCTGTCGTACGGGGAGTCCGAGAGGCGGTGGGACGATCTGCTCGCGGGGAGGTACCGCCTTCTCTACGTTGCTCCGGAACGCCTCACATCCGAGCGGTTCAGGGTGAGGGCGCCCCGCCTGGGCGTGGTCCGCCTCGCCGTGGACGAAGCACACTGCGTGAGCGAATGGGGACACGATTTCCGCCCTGACTATCTCCGGATCCCGGAGGCCAGGGAGTCCCTCGGAAACCCGCAGATGGTGGCGCTGACCGCGACGGCCACGCCCCCGGTCCGACGGGACATCGCGAAGCTCCTGGCCCTTCGCCATCCCGCCGTGCACGTGCACGGCTTCGACCGCCCGAACCTGGTCTGGAGCGTCTTCGACGATCCGGACAAGCCGTCCAGGCTCGCGGAGATCCTGAGGACGGTGCCCGGTGGCGGAATCGTGTACGCCTCCACCCGGCGTTCCGTCGATGCGTGGGCAGGCCGCCTCCGGGAGGCCGGTGAATCGGTGCAGGCCTACCATGCCGGACTCCCGATGAGAGAGCGCAGAGACGCGCAGGAGGCGTGGACCAGGGGGCAGGCACGCGTGATGGTCGCCACCAGCGCCTTCGGCATGGGCATCGACCGGGCCGATGTTCGCTTCGTGGTGCACGTGGAGCCCCCCGCGTCCCTGGAGGGGTACTACCAGGAGGCAGGCCGGGCGGGGCGGGACGGTAAGGCGGCCCACGCCGTCCTGCTCGTCGACGAGCGGGACCGGAAGGAGAGGAGCCGCCGCATCTCCGCCGAGCATCCGGACACGAAATCCGTCCGCAGGGTGTACGAGATCGCGTGCTCTATGGCCGGCATTGCGGTCGGGACGGCGCCCGACGCCCCGTTCCCGATCGACGAGGATCGGGTCGCCGAGGTCGCGGGCATCCCCCGTGCCTCCGTTCGGCGTGCCATCGAACTGCTGGAGCGCCTTGGATCGTGGACGCCGCTGCGCCTGCCGACCGGAACCGGTCTGCTCCGGATGCTGGCGCCCGCGACGGGGTTCCCGGCCGGGGGCAACGACGTTCGACTGGCCGACGCCCTGCTGCGGACGGTTTCCGCGGAGGCCTGGTCGATCCCCTGGTCGGTTTCGACCGCGGCGCTCGCGGAGCGAACCGGATGGACGGAGGCCCGCGTCCGTTCCGGATTGACGTCGTTCGCGGAGCGGCAGCTGGTCGAATGGACGCCACCCGGATCCTCCGAACGATGGGTGCTCAACGGAGCCAGGCGGCTTCGCGCCGGAGTGGACCCCGCGACGATCCGGCGATCGAAGCGGCGCGCCGAGGCGCGATTCCGGGACCTGGTGGCCTATGCCGACGCCGTGGGGTGCAAGAGGCGGTTTCTGCTGGCGTACTTCGGTGAGTCGGCCCCGGATCGCTGTGGGCGCTGTGACTGGTGCACGGGCCGGCACGAGTCGTACGTGGCCGTTCCGTCGGACGAGATCCGGCTCGCCGCGCTCGTCCGGCTCGCCGATCGTGGCGCTTCCCCCGACGATGAGCGGGCGTTGAGCGGCATCCCCGCCTGGCGTCGGCGCGCCATGCTGGCATGGCTGGTGCGGGAAGGATACCTGGACCACGATCCCGCCACGCCCGGTCGGTTCACGATCAGCCGCACCGGAAAGCGGTATCTCGACGGGATCTCCCCCGATCAGGGTTCGCGCTCCTCGGCCAGCCGATCCACGACGGTGCCGTAGACGGCCACGTACTCCTCGGGATGCGCTTCGTACCAGGCCATCGCCTCCAGGAAGGAGGTCGAGTCGAGGCCGTGAAGCGCGAGCACCGAATCCCGCAGACCCGGTGATGCCTTCGCGTCGACCTGCCTCCGGGCGCCCGCCAGGTGGAGGTCCATGAGCACCTCGACGAGGGTGGAGTCCGAAACGGTCCGAACGGGCTCATCCGGGCCGGAACAGCCGGTGGAGATGAGGGACGCTGCCACGAGGGCCGCGGGGAGGAATCGCACCGGGGACCTCATCCGGCGGGTGTGGCGACATCGGCAGCCCCGTCGGCCACGGTCTCCTGTCGCGTGCGGAACGTATACGCGATCACCTCGAGCTGGCGCAGGAAGTCCCTCTTCTCGAATCCCGGCGCGAACACCATGCCGTCGATGACATAGGTCCGCCCGGTGGGCTGATCGTAGAAGGCGTAGGTCAGGAACGGTCCTCCCATTCCGAACTCCTGGATCTCGCCGTTCTCCCCGTCCCCGACCATGTGCCACAATCCGCGGACCTCGTATCCGAACCGGTCCAGGAAGTTGATGTTCTCCGCCTCCAGGGGACGCCGCCGGTCCACCCGGACGTAGTCGCCCAGGTTGCCGTTGACGTATGCCCGCGTGAGCCGGTCACGCGTGTCCACGACCCACTCGGCGGTGAGATCGGCCGGGCTCAGTTCATCGGTGTACCAGACGAACAGGCTGCGCCAGGTCTCGCTCGAAATGACCCGTCGGAGCCAGACGAAATTCGTGGTATCCAGCGCCACGAAGTAGTCGTGCTGGGCGTTCACCGCGAAATCGTGACGATCCAGAAGGCGCTGTTCCAGCTCGGGTTGACGACCACGGTCGAACATGTCGCGCTGCATGCGTTCGCGCGTGATGCGGTTGAACGCGTACCGGATGTCCTCGCCGTGATCCCGGAGCGCGGCCGCGACGTCGTCCTCCGTGGCCCCCAGCACGTAGTAGACCTGTTGGGCTTCCCGCCACAGGTCCGGTCGGCTCACGACGGCGGTCGAGCCGGCGAGAACGGCCTCGACGGCGGCCGAGTCCAGGCGGCTCCGCAGGAACTGCGCCTCGGGCGTGTCCGAACGGAGCGGGGCCGCGAAGACGACGTTCTTGACGATGCGGACCGACTCGAAGGCCTGCTGGGATCCTATGCCGACGCGGCGCAGGTTGAACAGGGGTTCGGGCGCCGGTAGCGTGGCGATCCAGGGAGCCAGCTGCTCCTGTATCGCTTCCCGCAGTGGGCCGTTCCAGGACGTCGAGTCGATGACCACGACGATCTCGCCCTCCTTGCCCGCGGCCAGCGGCCGGTACTCGAGCGATTCGCAGCCCGGAAGGGCCAGGCCGGCCAGGACGAGGGCGGCAAGGGCCGCGAGGGAGTACGGACGTGACATGGATTCACTCGGCCGGTGACACGACGGTTCGTTTCCAACGCAATCCGACCCGGCCGGGTTGCGCTTCACGGTCTCAAACCGCGAACGAAGGACGTGACGGCATCGGGCCCCGTCCGTGGATTCCACTTCGCCCCGATCTCGCGGATCAGTGCCGATCCCACGATGAACCCGTCCGTGTGGCGCGTCAGGCGGGCCGCGTCGTCGGCCGAGCCGATGCCGAATCCGACCAGCAGCGGATTCCGGGTGACCAGCCGTCGGGCCCGATCCAGGTAGGCGCCGACCTCATCCACGGAACCCAGCCCGGTCCCCGTCAGGCCGGTGATGGAGACCGCGTACACGAATCCTGTCGAGACCTCGTCGATCATCCGGATGCGCTCGTCGGGAGTCGTCGGCGCGATCAGATGAACGAGATCTATTCCGTGCCTCTCCGCCGGACCCGAGACGATCTCCCGTTCCTCCGGCGGCAGGTCGGGCAGGATGACGCCCTCCACGCCGGCCTCCCGGGCGTCGTGGAAGAACGCCTGCACGCCGTAGCGCAGAACGGGATTGAGGTAGCCCATCAGAACGAGCGGCGTTTCCGATCCGGACCGGAATTCCGCGGCGGCGCGCAGCGTGGTTCGCATCGAGGCGCCGGCGGCCAGGGCGCGTTCGCTGGCATGCTGGATGGGAAGGCCCTCGGCGAGCGGGTCGCTGAACGGCATGCCGAGCTCGATGAAATCGGCACCTCCCCGGTCGATCGCCCGCAGGATGTCCGGCGTGTCGTCCGGGGTCGGAAAACCGCCCGTCACGAAGAGCCCCATGGCCTTTCCACCCGGGCCCGAAGCATTCCGTAGGATGTCGGCGAGTCGGCTCATGTCACAGGTGCGCTGCCAGGGTCCCCATGTCCTTGTCGCCGCGGCCCGAGCAGTTCACGACGACGACGGCTTCGGCGTCCAAGTCGCGGACCAGGCGCGGCAGGAAGGCGATCGCGTGGGCGGTCTCGAGCGCGGGGATGATCCCTTCCGTCCGGGCGAGGAGCCGGACGCCTCCGAGCGCCTCGTCGTCGGTGGCGGTCACGTACCGTACGCGACCGGAGTCGCGCAGGAAGGCATGCTCCGGGCCCACGCCGGGGTAGTCGAGACCGGCCGAAATGGAATGGGCGATCTGGACCTGGCCGTCCTCGTCCTGGAGCAGGTAGCTCAGGGTGCCGTGCAGGACCCCCGGCGTTCCCAGCGTGAGGGTGGCGGCGTGCCGGCCGTGCAGGCCCTCTCCGGCGGCCTCCACGCCGTAGCAGGCGACGTCGGCATCGTCCAGGAACGGATGGAACAGGCCGATGGCGTTCGAACCACCCCCCACGCAGGCGACGAGCGCGTCCGGCGTCTCGCGGCCCTCGGCCTCGGCCAGTTGGCGGCGTGTCTCCAGCCCGATGACCCGGTGGAAGTCTCGCACCATCCGCGGATACGGGTCCGGTCCGACCACGGAGCCGATGATGTAGAACGTGTCGCGGACGTTGGTCACCCAGTCCCGGATGGCCTCGTTCGTCGCATCCTTCAGGGTGCGGCTTCCGCTCGTGGCCGGTCGGACCTCCGCGCCCAGAAGGCGCATGCGGAGGACGTTCAGGTGCTGCCGCTCGATGTCTTCCGAGCCCATGTATACCACGCACTGCATCCCGAACAGCGCGCACACCGTCGCCGTGGCCACGCCGTGCTGTCCGGCGCCGGTCTCCGCGATGATGCGCGACTTGCCCATGCGCCGGGCCAGCAGAATCTGGCCGATCGTGTTGTTGACCTTGTGCGCGCCCGTGTGGCAGAGGTCCTCGCGCTTGAGGTAGATGCGGCAACGGCCGAGCTCGGCCGAAAGGCCGTCCGCGCGGGTGAGCGGCGTGGGGCGGCCCACGTAATTCCGCAGCAGGCCGTCGATCTGGGCCTGGAACGACGGGTCGTTCCGGGCCTCGTCGTAGGCGCGCGCCAGCTCGCGGACCGCCGGTACGAGAATCTCGGGCACGAACACGCCACCGTATGGTCCGAAGTGTCCGGCGGTGTCGGGTGCGTCGTAGGGTGCGTTGGGCGTCATGCGGGATCGCTCATCTGGGCTCGACCCGAAAGGGAGCCAGGGCATCGAAAAAGGCCTGCACGCGGGCGAAATCCTTCCGTCCGGGTCCTTCCTCGACACCGCTCGCGACGTCGACCGCGAACGGGTGGATGGCGTGCACGGCCCCGGCGACGTTTTCCGGACGCAGGCCTCCCGCCAGGAACAGGGGGACCTTCGACGCAAGGTCCGTGGCGACGCTCCAGTCGAAAGTCCGCCCCGTACCTCCGTGCAGTGCTCCGGCTCTCGAATCCAGCAGCAGGTACTCGGCGGCATCCTCGTACCGGGCGACGAGCTTCCGCACGTCCCCGGCCGTCATCCCGGGCCGGATTCCCAACCCCTTGATCACGGGCCGCTCGACGGCCGCGCAGTCCTCCGGCGTCTCGTCGCCCTGCAGCTGCACGAGCGTGAATCCCGCACGGTCGGCCGCGGAGTTCACCCGGTCCGGCGTGGCGTTCACGAAGACCCCTACCGTCTCCGGGCCGTAGAGCCACTCGATAATGGCTCGTGCCTGGTCGGCGCTGACGTGGCGGGGGCTCTCCTCGGCCTGGATGAAGCCCAGGAAGTCCGCTCCGGCGGCGGCGCAGAAGCGCGCGTCCTCCAGCGTGGTGATGCCGCAGATCTTGATCTTCATCGGTCGCGGCCGGCCGTCTGGTGGTCTGGCGGTCTGAGGTGGCGCAGGGCCTCGCCCGGGTCGGCCGCGCGCATGAGCGCTTCGCCCACGAGGACGGCATCGATACCCGCCTCCCGAACGGCGTCCAGGTCGTCGGCCGTCCGGAGGCCGCTCTCGGCCACCCGCACGATGGATGTCGGAACGTGGGCAAGTACGCGGGCGGCATGATCGCGATCCACCTCGAACGTCTCCAGGTTGCGGTTGTTGACGCCCACGATGCGCACCCGGTCGAGGTCCAGGCGGTCGAGTTCGCGCTCGGAATGGCACTCCACGAGGCACTCCATTTCGAGCGCTCGCGCCGCATCCAGGAGGTCGGCGAGGGCCGCCCGGTCCAGAACGGCGGCGATCAGGAGTACGGCGTCCGCTCCGAAGGCCCGGGCCTCGACGACCTGGAAGGGATCGACGACGAAGTCCTTCCGCAGGATCGGCAGTCCGGAGGCGGAACGGGCCTCCGACAGGTGGAGGGCGTCGCCCTGGAACCATGCGGGCTCGGTGAGCACGGAAATCGCATCGGCTCCCGACCTGGTGTAGGCCCCGGCGATCGATGCCACGTCGTAGGACTCGCGGATGACGCCGGCGGAAGGCGAGGCCTTCTTGCACTCGGCGATGACGGCCAGGTGCTCACGGCGAAGCGCCGCCGCAAGGCTCCGGCGCGCCTCGCCGAAGAGGGGCGCCTGCTCCAGTTGGCGGAGGCTCGTCCGGGCGCGGCGGTCCCGGATCCGCTCACGAGTGGCCTGCACGATGGTGTCGAGGATCGTCGCCATCACTCGCCGTCCGCGGCATGGTCGTTGGACGCCCGGACCAGGTCGGTCAGCTTGCCTGCGGCCTTCCCGGAGTCGATGCTCTCGAAGGCGAGCCGAAGGCCCTCACGGGCATCGGCCGCGAGATCGGCCGCGACGAGACCGTGGGCGGCGTTCAACGCCACCACGTCCCGGTGAGGCCCGCTTCGGCCGGCGAGGAGGGACCGGATGATTTCGGCGTTGACCGACGCGTCACCGCCCCGGATCGTCTCGACCGGAGAAGATGCCAGGCCGAGCTCACCCGCAACGACGGTTCGGACCACCGGTGCCGAGTCGCCGACCTGCTCGAATGCCCGCGTGGGGGCAGAGAGCGAAAATTCGTCGAGACCGTCGTCGGAATGCACGGCGATGACGTGCGCGGCACCGAGCCGCGAGAGAATCTCGGCGCTGGTCTCGGCCACGTCGCGGCTGAAGGCTCCGAAAACGCCGCGCCCCACCCGGGCCGGATTGCACAGCGGGCCCAGGATGTTGAAGAAGGTGCGCACCCCGAGCGCCCGGCGGACGGGCATCACGTTGCGAAGGGCGGGATGGAAGAGCGGTGCGAACATGAACCCGAGTCCCGTGTCGCGGAGACAGGCTTCCACGCCGGCCGCCCGCAGGTCGATGCGCACGCCGAGGGCCTCCAGGACGTCCGCCGACCCGCACTTCGACGATACCGAGCGGTTGCCGTGCTTCGCGACGGTCGCTCCCGCCCCCGCGCATACGAACATCGCGGCCGTCGAGATATTGAACGTGCCTCCCCCGTCGCCCCCCGTGCCCACGATGTCGATGACCCGTTCGTCGTCGACCCGCACGGGTACGGCGTATTCGCGCATGACGGACGTGAAGGTCACGAGTTCGTCGAGGGTCTCGCCCCGGCTCCTGAGTCCCATGAGGAGGCCGGCCGTCTGTTCGGGCGACGCCTTGCCCTGCATGAGGACGTGCATGGCCTGTCCGGCTTCGTCGACGGTCAGCTCCCTGCCCGACGCGAGACGCGAGAGTGCGGATTTCAGCGGCATACGGGCATCCTCATGCGTCGTTGGACGGGGACAGGGATTCGAGCCAGTTGCGGACCAGCGCGGGCCCGACGGTGGTCAGGAGGCTTTCCGGATGGAACTGGACGCCCTCGACCGGATGCTCGCGGTGGCGGAGCCCCATGATGACCCCGTCCGCCGTCTCGGCGGTGATCTCGAGCTCGGCGGGGAGCGTCTGGCGATCCACCACGAGGGAGTGGTAGCGCGTGGCGATGAAGTCCTGCTCCACCCCGTGGAAGACCGTCCGGCCGTCGTGCCGGATACGGCTGGTCTTTCCGTGCATCAGGCTAGGGGCGTGGGTTACCCGGCCACCGTACACCTCGCCGATCGCCTGGTGTCCCAGGCAGACGCCCAGCACCGGGACGCGGTCGCCCAGGCTCCCGATCACGCGTTCCGTGATTCCGGCATCCGCGGGCCGTCCGGGCCCCGGGGAAATCAGGATGCCGGTCGGGCGCAGGGACTCGACCTCGTCCACGGAAATCGCGTCGTTGCGCACCACGCGGACCGGCGCGCCCGCGGCGGCCACGAGGTGAACGAGGTTGTAGGTGAACGAGTCGTAGTTGTCGATGACCAGGATCATCGCGGGGACCGGTAGGTCGTGACGAGGCCGGTCGCCGAGCGCACGGCGTCCATGAGCACGCCCGCCCGCTCACGTCCGGCGCGCCCGCCTTCGCGGAGGATGTCCATCACGTCGTCCGGGCGCCGGGCCAGGTCGCGGCGGCGTTCCCTTGCCCCGGCGAACCGTTCGACGATGAGCTGAAGGAGCTCCTTCTTCGCATGGCCGTAGCCGTAGCCACCGGCCCGGTACGCGGCCGCGATGCGCTGGCGTTCATCCTCCGGAGCGAAGAGCCGGATGAGGGCGAAAACGTTGCACGCGTCCGGGTCCTTCGGCTCCTCCAGCGGAGTCGAATCCGTGACGATGGCCATCACCTTGGTCTTGAGCTCCGCCCCGTCGTCGAAAATGCCGATCGTGTTGCCGTAGCTCTTGGACATCTTGCGGCCGTCCAGGCCGGGCACGACGGCCACGTCGTCCAGGATCAGGGGCTCCGGAACGGGAAAGACCGGCTCCCCGGGACTGAAGGTCTGGTTGAACCGCTGCGCCAGGTCCCTCGTGATCTCGATGTTCTGCTTCTGGTCGGCGCCCACCGGCACGACGTCGCCTCCGTAGATGAGGATGTCGGCGGCCTGCAGCACCGGATAGGTGAACAGGCCGGCGTTCGCCGGAAGGCCCTGCGCGACCTTGTCCTTGTACGAAACCCCCTTCTCGAGCTGGGACACGGGCGTGATCGTCTGGAAGATCCAGGCGAGCTCGGTGACCTCGGGCACGTCGCTCTGCAGGAAGAGGTGGGCCTGCGTCGGATCGAACCCCAGGGCCAGGTAATCGAGCGCGACGTCGAGCGAATAGCGCCGGAGCGCCTCCGCGTCCTGGAGCGTCGTCATCGCGTGGTAGTTCACGATGAAGTAGTACGACGGGTACTCCCGGTGCAGCGCGATGTGCTGTCGGAGGGCACCGAAGTAGTTGCCCAGGTGCAGGGTGCCCGACGGCTGGATGCCGGACACGACCACGGAGGAGGAGGCGGGCTTCGCGTGGGTCATGGTGCTCCCGGCTATCGGGCCAGCTCGCGCAGGAGCTTGAGGCGATCCGAGCTGTTGCGGGATACGGTTTCGAGGACGGCGCGCGTGCGGATCTGGTGCTCCGCCTTCCGCTCCACGTCGAGGACGATCCTGAATTCGTTCTCGCGGTCGACGAGCGCTTCGAGGACCGGGGACGCGTTGCCTTCGGCCGGCTCCATCGGCTCCAGGTCGACTCCCGTGTAGGCCGCTCCTCCGGCGCTCAGGACGGTTTCGGACAGCTTGCCCAGGTCACCGCGGAGGAGCTTGCGGGCATCCTCGAACGAGGCCGCTGCCTCCCCGTCGAGCGCGTTCTGCGCGGCGTCGTACCGGTGCATGAGCGTCGTGAGCGAACGGATGACCGGATTGATGCGGTCCACGGTCTCGGAGCGGGAGAGCGTGCGCCCTGCCCATCCCTTGTTCAGAAGCAGTTCCTTGATACCCATGGCGGAGCCGAGTCGGTTCGGTGTGCGAATGGAATTGAACGGTCGGGGAGGATCGAGGTTGTGTCAGGTCAGAGGAGATCCCGTGCGGCCAGCAGGATCGCCTGCCGCAGGGCGAGCGCCTTGTTCTCGGTCTCCTCGTACTCCCGCGCGGGATCGCTGTCGGCCACGATGCCCGCGCCGGCCTGTACGAAGATCGCATCGTCGCGGACGAGCATGGTCCGGATCGTGATGCAGGTATCGAGATTTCCCGAAAAATCA
>JAHEEH010000270.1 GCA_024640835.1 Bacteroidota bacterium | reverse complement strand
ACTTTGCGGATGGGACGCATGCGCTCAGGTCGTCTCGTCGGTACGCGCCGTCGCCCGCAGGGGCATTCGCAGCAGGCCACCGACCGTCTGGTTCTCGGGCGAGTCGAGCCGTTCCACGCCGAACGAGATCTCCCGCGGGATTCCCGCCAGCCGAAAGGTGCGGCCCAGGCGGTCCCAGACGGAGAGGAGCGAGCCGAAGTTCGAGTCCATCTCGCGGCGGATCCTGGAATGGTGAACCTTGTGCATGGCGGGCGTCACGAGGAAGGTCCGCAGGGCGCGGTCGAGGCGGGACGGAATGGAGATGTTCGCATGGTGGAACTGCCCGACGGCGGCGGCCAGGAGTTGGTACAGGAGCATCTCCCAGAGCCGGATGCCGAACAGGACCAGGACGAGCAGGAAGAGAAGGGACGAGAGGACGATCTCGCCCACGTGGTAGCGGCCGGACGTCGAGACGTCCATGTGCGGGTCGGAGTGATGGACGGAGTGGAACCGCCACAGTATCGGTACGGCGTGGTTCAGGCGGTGCCAGAGATAGTTGCAGGCATCCAGGATCACGAGGGCCGTGACGACGCGAATCGGCCCGTCGCGCATCGCAACGTGCAGAAGGCCGAGGTCGTGGGCATCGGCCCAGGCGGACGTACCGGCCCAGAGGGCGACGAAGACCAGGGCTACCACCACGCTGTTGAGCAGGCCCAGCACGAGGTTGCGAAAGAGGTGCCGACCCCGTTCCTTGGCATGGCCGCGGAAGAACCCGAAGAAGGGATGGATCGTCTCCCACGCCAGGAACAGGACGAGGAGGGCGATCGTGATCCCGGCCCCGGTCGAGGTCAGCGAAGCGATGAGGATCTGAATGCCGGATTCCATGACGGACGACGCAATGGGTCTGGTGCTGGCCGGCGGACGGAGTTCCCGTTTTGGCGGGGACAAGGCGCTGCACCCCGTGAGCGGCGTTCCCATGGCCGGACGTGTGTACCAAGCGCTCGCCATGGTGATCCGCGACGTCCGTATTGGCCTGTCGGATGCGCAGGAACGCAATCCGGTGCCGGGAGCGGCCGTGGTGGTGGACGACCCGCCCGGGACGGGCCCCATGGGCAGCCTGCGGGCAGCGCTCCTGGCGTCGGATCCGCGTTGGGTGTTCGCTGCGGCCTGCGACCTTCCAGGGCTCTCGCCGTCCGCCGTCCGGAGCATTCTCGAGGCCAGGTCGGACGCCCTGGACGCCGTGGTGGCCGTCGATCCGACGGGCCGCCTGCATCCCCTGACGGCCGCGTGGCACCCGCGGGTCATCCCGCTGCTGGTCAGCGATCGGGCGGGCCACGGCCGGTCGCTCACCCGTCTTCTCTCATCGGTTTCAATGATGACGGTGCTCCTCGACCCCGAGGTGCTCAGGAACGTGAACCGTCCCGCGGACCTGGAGGCACTCCCGCCCCTGTCGGGGACCGTCCGGCCCCCGTGAGCGGGTTGCCCGGCTTGTCGAAGGGTCGTGCATCGCGTATTGCATGGACATGCGGCAGATCGGACATTGTAAGCACGTGATATTACAAGATGGCACTCCCGACGGGAGCACACATCCACGAGCGGTATGAACTACGGATTTGTCATCAACAACGACACCTGCATCGGGTGTCACGCCTGCTCCACGGCGTGCAAGAGCGAGAACTCCGTTCCGCTCGGAGTGCAGCGCACGTGGGTCAAGAGCGTCGAGTCCGGGGTGTATCCCAACGTGCGGCGCAGCTTCCAGGTGACCCGGTGCAATCACTGCGCGAATCCGCCGTGCGTGCGCATCTGTCCGGTGACGGCGATGTACCAGCGCCACGACGGCATCGTGGAGTTCGATCCGGACGTGTGCATCGGGTGCAAGGCCTGCATGCAGGCCTGCCCGTACGATGCCATCTACGTGGACCCCGACACGAACTCGATCGCGAAGTGTCATTACTGCGCGCACCGGGTCGAAGTCGGCCTCGAGCCGGCCTGCGTGGTGGTCTGTCCGGAGCACGCCATCATGGCGGGCGATCTCGATGACCCGGACACCGAGATCAGCCGCGCGGTCGCGGCCAACAAGGTCACCGTGCGCCGTCCCGAGCAGGGGACCGCTCCGAAACTCTTCTACATCGGAGGCGCGGACGTCGCGCTGCATCCCACCGCCGCGGGCCGCGGGCAGGCCACCTTCGCCTGGTCCGACGTAATCGCGCCGCACGGTGGTGACGGCCATGCCGGGGAGCCGCCGAAGCGCCCGACGAGCGGCCGGAAATCGACCTCCGGGACACCGATCCGGACTCCGGGCGCCCAGGGCCTTCCGGCTGCCGGGCCCATCATGATCGGGGACGGACGAATGGCCGAGCAGATGGTGCAGGTGACGTGGAATGCCCAGCACCGGGTGGCATGGCACTGGCCCGTCCCCGCCTATCTCGTCACCAAGGCGATCGCCACCGGCATCATCATGATCCTGGGCCTGGGCTGGATCCTGAGGGGATTCCCCTTTGCGGAGGCGGCGTTCCTCGCCGGAGGGCTGCTGTCGATCGTGGCGACCATCGCAACCACGGCACTCCTGGTGTACGACCTGGAGCACCCGCTGCGCTTCCTGCGCATCCTGCTCCGGCCCCAGATGAAGAGCTGGCTCGTCCGGGGAGCGTTCCTTCTCGTCGCCTTTTCCACCGTGACCGGGATGTGGTGGGTGATCGAGGTCGCGGCCCGGCTGAACCTCGTCCCGATGATCGTGGCTGCTTCGGTCCGGGCGCCCGCGTTCTGGATCGGCGTCCCGCTCGCGGTCGGGGCCGCCGTCTACACGGCCTTCCTGTTCGGGCAGGCCGAGGGTCGTGACCTCTGGCAGAACGGGCTCCTCCCCTTCCACCTGGTCGTGCAGGCGGTGATGGCCGGTGCGGGCGCCCTGCTGCTCCTGCACTGGGCATGGCCCATCGAGTCGTTCGTGGTCGCGGTCGTCCGCCCGGTGTTCATCACGGCGGTCGCGCTGGACCTGCTGCTCCTCGCCGGCGAGCTCCTGATGCCCCACGCTTCCGATTCGGCAGCGCGGGCAGCTCACGAGATCACCCACGGCAGGTTCAGGCGGAGATTCTGGTTCGCGGCGATCGGCCTGGGGCACGTCATTCCCCTGCTGCTCATCTGGGGCACGGATCCCTGGTCGCCCGCGCTGGCCGGATTGGCCGCCGTATGGAACCTGTATCACTACGAGTACTGCTTCGTGATGGCACCGCAGGAAGTCCCGAACTCCTGACGCCCGCGACCCCAATCGATCGAACCATGGCCACCACATCGCAACGCGTAGCCGGACTCCTCGGACGCCTGATGCAGGCGGGCGCGCCTCCCGCGCGCGGCACCCTCGTCGAACCCGCGCCCCCCGTTTCGGACACGCCGTTCGGATTGCCGCGCTACGCCGAATCGGACCGGGTGCCCGAAAAGGTCCCGATGACCTCGGTGACCCACCCCGACGGCCGGATGAGCCAGTATCCGCCTCCCGACCACTGGGACGACTGGGTGGAGTGGGACGGAAAGGAGTGGCCGCGTCGCGTCGCCCGGCGCTACACGCTGGTGCCGACCGTCTGCTTCAATTGCGAGTCCGCCTGCGGTCTGCTCGCCTACGTGGACCGGGAAACGCTCGACATCCGCAAGTTCGAGGGGAATCCGGCCCACCCGGGAAGCCGCGGACGCAATTGCGCGAAGGGACCGGCGACCCTCAACCAGACGTACGACCCGGAGCGCATCCTGTACCCGTTGAAACGTGTCGGCGCGCGCGGCGAGGGACGTTGGAAGCGGATCACGTGGGACGAGGCCCTGGGCGAGATCGCCGAGAAGATGCGCGAGAGCCGCGAACGGCGGCGCGACGGCATCATGTACCACGTGGGCCGGCCGGGCGAGGACCACTACGCGAACCGGTGCATC
>JAHEEH010000269.1:1268-3897 GCA_024640835.1 Bacteroidota bacterium | reverse complement strand
ATGATGCCATCGGACTGCTCGATGATGGCATCGATCCGGTCCACCGCCTCAGGCTTTTCGATCTTCGCGATGATCCCGGTCCGATGGCCCGCCTGCCTCACGCGGGTTACCAGGTCCACGACATCGGATTCGTCCCGAACGAAGGACAGCGCGACGAAATCCACCTCGTGCTTCAACCCGAGCTCCAGGTCCGCCAGATCCTTGTCGGTCAGCGCAGGGGTCGAAGTGCGGATGTTCGGGAGGTTCACGCCCTTGCGCGAGCGCAGCGTCCCTCCCACCACCACCTCGGTCAGTATCTCCTCCCCCTGCACCTCGAGAATGCGAAGCTCCATCCTGCCGTCGTCGAGTAGAATCACCGACCCTTCGGAGACGTCCCTGGCAAGGGTCGGGTAGTCGATCCGGATCACGGAGGCATCTGGCCGGGAGCCCGGTCTACCGGAAAGCACTACCCGCTGCCCGGGTTCGAGCGGGATGCCCCGCGACGGCATCGGACCCACCCGGATCTTCGGGCCCTGGAGGTCCTGCAGGATAGCGACCGACCGACCGGTGGAGGCCGACGCCTCGCGCACGAGCTCGATCGTCCTGCGATGCTCGTCATGGGTTCCGTGCGAGAAATTGAGCCGTGCCACGTCCATCCCCGCCTCTGCGAGGCCCCGCACCGTGGTGGAGTCGGCCGAGGCCGGCCCGAGGGTGCAGACGATCTTGGTGCGACGGGTCATGTCCGGGGCGTGATGGAAGCGCGTGAAACTACGGGGAGTCGCCCACCGCGGCAATCTACGGAACCTCCCGGCTGCTGAAACGGCCGTCAGCACCGGTCGCCCGCTCATCGGTACGATTCAGGGCCGAGTCGCATCCGTGGGGTCCGGGGCCCCGTAACTGGATCCAGAAGCCGTTCCGGACGACGGGGCCCCGAGGCGCCGGTCTACCCGGCTCCGTCGGTTCGGCCACGTTCATCCGTGCCACAAACCAAGAGGGAGGGTCAAGGCATGTACACTATCCGACATATCCGCACCGCGTGCGTGGCACTCGCCACGGTCGCCATTCTGCTCGCCGCGTCACCGGTCAGGGCCGCCGCTGGCTCCGACGATACCCGGGCTCGACTCGAGGCCGCCTCGGTGATGCTCGAACGCAGCGCTGGCGTGCTTTCGGTCGAGCAGCTCGACGTCCTTACTCGAACGCTATCCGATGCGCTGGAGTCTGCCCACTTCGGCATCCAGACATCGGCACTCAGGCTGATGATCCAGTACGGCGATCAGGTCGCCTTCAGCCACCGTACGGTCATCGAGGTGGTCCGGCTGTACCGCGACCACTCGGACGACCGGGTGAGGCGCATGGCCGTCGTGGCTCTCGGGGCCCTGGATGACGAGTGGGGGCTGGACTTCCTGCGGCGTTCGCTTCCGTACGAGCAGGTCGCCCCCGTGAGGCATACCGTGGCAGCCGTGATTGCAGAACACCAGAAAGCCGGCTGAGTGTCTGGATGGTCCCGTCGGGCCGGACAGCATGACGAGGCCCCGGTCGGTCATCCGGCCGGGGCTTCCTTATTTCCCGACGCTACGGCCAGTACGGCTCCGTGACGATCCAGTCCGTCGTGTCGAAGAGCGCGGGATCCACCTCCTCACCGGCCCGGATGTCCAGGTAGGTCTCCTCCTGGATGAGGCGCCCGTCCAGGTACATGACGAACGATTCTTCCTGCGGGTAGGCGCCCATGTCGCGAAATCCCGTCACGCGCGTATCCCATGTCAGGGTGCCTCCCCCCACCGGCTGGATGACGCGGACCGCCACCATGCGCTCCTGCTCCACCCAGAACTGGGACGATGTCTCGTCGCCTTCATCGGCGCCGACGATCCACACGGGACGTCCTTCCCATTCCGCCTCCCGGAACAGGGTGAGGTTGAACCCGAGCGTATCCAGCATGTGAACCGTCTTCTCCGGCGGATACTGGAACACGTCCATGAGAAGAAGCTGAAGAGGATTGACCTCGGACCGGGACTTGATCACGCGCCCCCCCTGGATGGAGTACAGCATGCCATCGCGGAACAGCGCGCCGTTCCCCTCCTCGATCGGTGCGAAATCCACCCGGAGCAAACCGGGAAGCGCCGCCTCGTACCACGTCACCGTATCCGCGGGTACATCCGGCTTCCTGTGAAGCACCGTCTGCTGGGAGAAGACGATCGACGACGGACGCACGTCCGCGTACCGCTCGTGCATCGCCCGAACAAGACCCGGGCCGTCCGCAACGTCCGGTCCAGGGGAGCATCCGTGCAGGGCAAGGGCGAGAAGTGAAAGACCCGCCAGGGACCGGAAAGCAGACATGACAGTCGACGGAAGCAGGGAACGAGAACCTATATACGAATCAACGAATGACCGGATGCAGGCATGAGGTTTCCCCCTCCCCTGGCGGGCATGCCAGGCGCATCGTGGGATTACGGGCCGCGTCTGGAGACGGATCCGTCCTGCCGGGGTCCCGAAGCCAGGACCTTCCTGAGCCGGGCGATCCAGACAAGTGCGGCCGTGGCCGCCAACACGCCACACGCTCCCGCGACGAGCGGGCGCCAGCCGGGAACGACGTGCACGGGTTCCGTGCCGGGCCAGCCTGCCGAGATCGTGAGCACCAGGACCGCCGCCGTCA
>JAHEEH010000269.1:0-1258 GCA_024640835.1 Bacteroidota bacterium | reverse complement strand
GAAGCGCCCACTCCGAGACCCGTAGCGCCGGGCGCCTCCCGATCAGCAGGGCGACGCCGGCGATCGGCATCACCAGGCCGGAGGGCACCGTCACCGGGATTCCCGCCATCGCTCCGCCGGCCAGGGCGCGTACGGCATCGGCGCCGAGAGCGATCAGGAGCAGGGAGACGATGACCCGGGCCGTTCGGCCAAAGCCGAACGGCGGAACCGGGGCGCTGCGCGTTGGTCGCCCGATCACAGGGAGATGTCGCATTCGGTCAGGCACCAGCAGAGAACGATCCTCGTGTCATACTCGACAAGGCCCCAGAGAAAGCTCCTGTGCGCCGTCTCCGGACACGTGCCGTAGCTGCCGCACTTCTCGCCCGGTCCCACGAATTCGAGCTTGCAGCTGGTGTCCTTCTCCTGGATCGCCACCCCTCGTACGGGGGCAGCGGCGGGGTGGGCGGACCGGGGAGCATGTCCTCCGGGTGCCGGCGTGGAGGAGCAGGCGCCGATCGCGAGCAACACGATGGCGAGGGCAGCGGTTGTCTTCATGGGGGCGTCGGGGTGCAATGGATGGTGTCATCCATGCGACCCCCGGACCCACGCCATCATAACCCGATCATCGCAGGAGCGTCATGGTGCCGGCGGCTCGCCACACCCGGGACACGCCCACCGCCTGGACGCGATACAGATAGACGCCGGAGGCCAGCGTCGACCCGTCGATCCGAATCGAGCGTCCCGTGCCCGCCGACATCGGTTCGGGCCGCACGTCGAGAACCCGGCGACCCAGCAGGTCGAATACCTGCAGGCTGACCTCGGCGGCCTCCGGAAGATCCACGAGCACCGTGGTCTCCGGGTTGAATGGGTTGGGGTAGTTGCCCCCGAGGCGGAAGGCCGATGGAAGGTCTTCCTGCCCCTCGGACCCCGTCACGGCCGTGGTGCGGAGCATCACGTCCACGACGAGCACCCCCACCGACAGATCGATCGCCGCTGCCGCGTCCAGGCTGGCGGCCCCGCCATTGAATGCTGCCGCAAAGCCCTCCTTTGCCACCATCAGCCGGTACGAACCGGGAAAGACGCCGTCGAATACGTACGTGCCGTCCGGTGCCGTCTGCGTGGACGCGACCGCTTTGCCGTCCGCATTCATGAGGAAGACCGTCGCCCCGTCCACGCCGGCGCCCGATTCGTCCGAGACCGCTCCCCACACCCCTACCATGCCAGTGCGCGCGGCTCCGTCCTCGGCGCCCATCCAGTACATCGGAGTCAACGCGAAGTC
>JAHEEH010000268.1 GCA_024640835.1 Bacteroidota bacterium | reverse complement strand
GTGTCGGTGGACCAGGGAGGCAACGTGCTCGGGTTCACACCCAACGTGGCCATCGTGACCCCGCGGTCCAGGACGGCGGGCTACGTCTCGGCCAGCACCAACGAGGACCTGTCCCAGGTGACCTCGGGCATCGGAACGGGATCGGCGGAGGTCGTCGTGGTCGACGAGGCGGCGATCGTCGCGGACCGCGTGTACCGGGTGTCCTTCTTCGATACGACGACCGGCCTGGCGGACATCTACCGGACCACCGGTTTCGAGCTGAGGAACCAGACCGACAACAAGGTCCTGATCAAGCGGGCGCCCATCATGGAGCAGACCCCGTCCGCGGACGGATTCGTCCTGCGGCTGCACAATGACGCTCCTGGAGTCGACAACTCAGCGACCGGGTGGGAGGGCACCGACGACGAGGGAAACGTGATGTTCTCGCGGATTCCCTCGCTTCTCCAGGGCTACGACACGAACTGGTTCGTGACGATCCAGGCGGACGACTCGCAGCGGTACGTGGAGTCCCCGTACGAGTACACGGTCCACTTCGCGGACTCGCTCTACACCACGCCGGCCGCCCGGTACAACGGGTACCTGCGCCTGGTGACGATTCCGATGTGGTGCACCAACATCACGCTGAACAAACCGTGTGACATCTTTGTCCGGGACGACAACAGCAACGGCCAGGTCGACATGATCGGCGACACGTTCGTCATCGGTGACAAGGTGCTGGCGGTCTGGCGCTTCCGCTACACGATGCAGTTCACGGCGTTCGGCGCGAGCAATCCGCCGGAGGCAGGCAACTCGCTCCGCGTCACGACGCTCCGACCGTTCTCGAGGACGGACTACTTCGAGTTCACCCTGCGGGAGGGATTCGTGGACCAGGAGACGGCGAAGAGCGAAATGGACCAGATCGCCGTCGTGCCGAACCCGTACATCGCGGCGGCCGACTGGGAGCCGCGGACGCAGATCCGCGGGCGGGGCCCCCGCCTCGTGCAGTTCATCCACCTGCCCGCCTCGTGCACCATCCGGATCTACACGATCCGCGGTGAGCTGGTGCGCACCCTGGTCCACGACGGCGTCGGCAGCGACGGCGTGGAGTGGTGGGATCTCCAGACGGACGGCGGGCAGGACATCGCGTACGGCGTGTACCTGTTCCACGTCGAGGCCAGGGACGCCAGCAACAAGGTCTTCGGCGAGAAAGTGGGCAAGTTCGCCCTCATCAAGTGAACGGGATCGGCGGAACAACCATTCGAATGGACTGAGGCACTGAACGCAACATGATCCAGCTTCCGACTCAACTTCCGCGATGGGGACGCGGCCTTGGGATGGGCCTTGCGGTGCTGCTCGCCGGCACGTCCCTACCGGTCCAGGCGCAGAGTCGCGTGTCGACATCCGCCGCCTCGTTCCTCACGATCGGAACGGGGGCGAGGGGTACGGCGCTCGGGCACGCATACACGGCCACCGCGACGGGCGCCGACGCCCTGGCGTGGAATCCGGCCGGCGCGGCGCGTACCGGCGGCTCTCCGCAGCGGGGATCGGTCTTCTTCTCCCACGCGGACTGGCTCGTCGACATCAACTACAATGCCTTCGCCATGGTCGTTCCGGTGACGGGATCCGGTGTCGTCGGACTGAGCCTCGCGCAGATGGATTACGGGCGGATGGACGTGCGTACGATCGACTATCCGGAAGGCACCGGCGAGTCGTTCGGGGCGGCTGACCTCGTGATCGGTCTCAGCTACGCCCAGCCGCTTACGGACCGCTTCTACATCGGCGGCACGGGCAAGTACATCCAGCAGCGGATCTACGACATGTCGGCGTCGACCTTCGCGTTCGACATCGGCTTCGTGCTCCAGTCGGACTACTTCGGCGGCCTGCGGCTTGCCGCGTCCATCATGAACTTCGGCGGCCTGATGCAGATGTCGGGCGTCAACAACCGGATCTTCGTGGATGTGGACGAGGCCTACTCGGGAAGCAACGTCGCGATTCCCGCCACCATCGAGACCGGGACCTGGAATCTGCCCCTGTCCTTCAAGTTCGGTGCCGCGCTTCCGGTGGTGCAGCGGCAGGGCGTGAGGCTCGAGCTGCTGACCGACGTACACCAGACGAACGACAACAACCTGAACCTGGACCTCGGCACCGAAGCGACGGTCGAGGTGAGCAATGTGAGCGTGAGCTTCCGGGCGGGTCACAAGGACGCCGGGCTCGGATCCCAGGTGCTGTCGCACTGGACGTTCGGGGGCGGCCTCGACTTCACGGTGTCCAACCTTCGCTTCGGCGCGGATTACGGCTACGTGCCGTTCGATGCGCTGGGAAACGTATCGATGATCGATTTCCGGGTCGGTTTCTGACGAAGGTCGTCGGAAGTAGGACCCCAATCCATGTACAAATCCACCATCACACGGAGGACGAACATGAAACGATGGTTTACAACCCTGATGACCCTGACCGTGATCGCCTTGCTGGGCGCGGCCGGGGCATCGGCCCAGACGCTGGTCAAGGGTAACGGCGACTCCGCCTTCAACGGAGCGCCCAACTACCCTCTGATCGACGGCTGGGAAAGCATACAGTCCGACACGACCCTGTGGGGCCAGTACGGCTTCTGGGATCCGAATGGCGACTGTACGAACCAGCCCCCGCCCTGCTGGGACTTCTACGAGAACGGGCGTGACTACCTGGAGATCTACGACTACGCGGCCGAGGGCTATTCCTCGACGTACGGCGCCCCGCCGGAAGGCGAGTCGGCCATCGTGCTCGACTGGGGCCTGTTCACCGACCAGTCGTGGGGCGGTTCATCGGCCCTGCAGCACCGCATCCCGGACTCGGTGGCCTACCCGAACCGCGCGGACGGTGACCTGACGGGCGGCCGGTTCTACGATTTCTCGGACTTCACGCACATCAACATCGACTACCTGGTCCTCGCACCGGGAACGCCCAGGACGGACTTCCGGATCAAGGCGCAGGAAGGGAGCGAGGGCGTCCCGACCAACGAGACGCAGGAAGACTGGTACATGAACGATCCGGACCTGTACCAGGACGCCTCCGGTACGTGGGTAACGGGTACGTATCCGCTCGAGAGCCTGGGCAACGTGAGCCCCGGCACGGGCGGCTTCTCGCGTCCCGGATGCCCCGGGTCGTGCTGGAGCGGCATCTACGGCAACGGCGAGCTCGACACGGACAAGTTCGTCGGCTTCCAGCTGGAGTGGACGACCGGCCAGCTCGGTGCGGTGGACGACTCGTCGTCGGCCGGCACGATCGTATGGGACAACTTCCGCGTCACGGGCGAGCGGTACGGCGTCGTGGAGGCCTACGAGGGCGCAGCAGACGGGTCGTGGCAGAACTCGACCGCGGGTTCCTTTACGATCACGGCGAGCGACGACGCGGTCGAGGGCCTGCAGTCCATTCAGGTCGACTTCAACGTCGTCGGCGACCAGGGATGGGGTGGCAACGTCGAGATCCAGGGCAACGCGGAAAGCGGATTCTATCCCATCGCCGAGTCCAATACGCACCTCAGCCTCTTCTACAAGGTGCTGACGCCGTCGGCGCTTCCGGACGCCATCCTGACGGTGAAGCTCTTCGACCAGTCGGGCGGCACCGAGAAGGAGCAGTGGAACTTCGAGACCAAGGGCGCGCCGAACGAGGACAGCGGTCAATGGCGCCGACTCCTCATCCCGCTCGACCAGGTCTTCCATCCGAGCTGGGAGACGACGCGGGACGGAATCTTCGACAGGACCAAGATCTCGGAGGTCCGACTGGAACTGTTCGTGGCCGAGGGCAGCACCTCGACCGGGACGATCCTGTTCGATCGCCTTGGGCCGTACGGGTTCCAGGAGACCGACTACGAGGCCCCTGTGGCCCCGACCGGCCTTGCGGCCTCCGGCGGCGTGATGGCGAACGTGGTCTCGTGGACCGACGTCCCGGAC
>JAHEEH010000267.1 GCA_024640835.1 Bacteroidota bacterium | reverse complement strand
CGAGTTCATGGTTTCGTTCAGCGCGATCCGGTAGATCCAGCTGAAGAACCGGTAGCTCGGTCGATAGGTAGCGAGGTTCTCGTACACCTTCAGAAAGACATTCTGTGCGACGTCCTCGGCATCGGGTCCCGGACCCAGCACCCGGCAGGCCACACCGTAGACGGTGGATCCGTAACGGTCGACCAGCACCTTGAATGCGGCCCGGTCACCCCGGAGCGTGCGCTCCACGAGTTGCCGATCCTCGGAATCGCTCATTTCGTGTTCCTATCGGAAGTACACGGCGGAGGCGCCCCGGTTGGAGGGGCACCCGGAAATATTTCCGTCGTCGGGTAGCGACAGGGCGTCTGGCGTCATTCGATCTGGAATACCGAATCGAGTCCCGCGTAGTCGAAGATCAGGCGCACGTGCGGGCTCATTCCCGCGAGTCGAAGCCCGTGGCCCTTCCGAGACAGCCTCTGCTGCGTGTGCAGGAGCACGCTGAGTCCGGCGCTCGAGATGTAGTCGAGGCCTTCGAAACGGACCGTGATGGTCTCTTCGACCTGGCCGAAGACCACGCTTGCCGCATCGACCTGTGTGGCGTCGAAACGCCCGGCGAGCACGATCTGGTCGGATCCCTTTTCTATCTGCAGCATGCGCCGTCAGGAAATATGCTTGACCAGCCGGATGCTGGTTCGCCGATTCTTGTACTCGTAGCTCACCTCGTCCATGAGGCATCGAACCAGGTGGATTCCCAGGCCACCCGGGCGGCGCTCGTGGAGGGGCGCGTTGGTGTCCACGTCCGAAAGCGACGTGATGTCGAACGGTTCGGAGTCGGCATCCACCATGACGATCGTGACATCGTCCGCTTCCCGGCGGACATCGATCAGGATGTCGGCACGGCCATCCCGGTTGTACTTCACCATGTTCGTGAAGAGCTCCTCGACGGCCATCTTCACGGCAAACGTGGTCCCGTCGTCCAGATCCAGGGAGACGGTCCTCTCGCCGAGGTACGAGAAGATGGCGTCCAGGCTCTCGATGTCCCTGGTGAAGTGCTGCTCCATTACGACCGGTGTCGGACGAGGTGGTGGGCCACGGAATTCCGTCGAAGATCATGTCAAGAAACCATCCGGCAGGCCCATGAGTCAAGCCTCGTTGCGCATCGGAGCCGATCGATCGTAATGTCGGCGAACATCATCGCCCCTGATTCCGCGCCGACAGCCCATGACCGAGCCCTTCCTGGGCACCAGCCCCCAGTTCGACGATTCCGTCTTCATCGCCGATACGGCCCGCGTGATCGGCGATGTCCGGCTAGGATCCGAATCGAGTGTCTGGTTCGGCGCCGTCTTGCGGGGCGATGTGAACCGGATCCGTATCGGGGCAAGGTCCAACGTGCAGGACAACGCGGTCGTGCACGTGACGAACCGGACGGCGCCGACCACGATCGGAGACCGGGTGACCGTGGGCCATTCGGCCGTGGTGCATGGCTGTACCGTCGAGGATGACGTGCTCGTCGGGATCGGTGCGGTCATCCTGGATCACGCGATCATCGGCCACGATTCGCTGGTCGGGGCCCGCGCGCTGGTCACGGGAGGCCTGCGGATTCCGCCTCGCTCCCTGGTCCTCGGAACCCCGGCGCGCGTGGTCCGCGAGCTGACCGAAGAAGAGATCCTGCAGGTGCACGAGTTCGCCCGGAACTACGTCCGGTACGCGCGCATCTACCGTGGAGTGGATCGCCCGGACTCAAACCCGTTCTACGAGGCGGAGTGAGGACCTGACCTTCCGGTTTTGGCCGAACGAACGCGTATACTGACACACGAGCAGGATCAACGGCAGTGTCCATGCAGATTCTGGTAGTGGGCAGCGGAGCCAGGGAGCACGCGATCGCCCGGAGCCTGTCGGCAAGTCCGACCCATCCGCGGATCCTGGTGGCACCAGGCAATCCCGGGACGGCCTCCGTGGCCGAGAACGTGCCGGTGCGCGCGGACGACGTGGACGGCATCATGACGCTCGTCGCCGGCCGGGGAATCGACCTGGTCATCGTCGGTCCCGAGCTGCCCCTGGTGCTCGGACTTGCGGACCGCCTGGAGGCTGCGGGCGTCCCGGTGGTGGGTCCGACGGCCGCTGCGGCGCGTCTCGAAGGCAGCAAGGCGTTCGCGAAGGCCTTCATGGATCGACACGCCATTCCCACCGCCGCGTACCGGACGTTTACGGCGGGTCAGCATCACGAGGCCATCGCGTTCGTCGAATCGGAGGGAGCGCCGATCGTCGTGAAGGCCAGTGGCCTCGCCGCCGGGAAGGGCGCGATCGTCTGCGACACGGTGGGAGAGGCGCTCGATGCGCTCAACGCCATCCTGCGGGACGGCGCCTTCGGCGGAGCGGGCGATTTCGTGGTGGTCGAGTCCTTCATGAAGGGGGAAGAGGCAAGCCTCTTCGCGATCTGTGACGGAAACGACTACGTCCTTCTCGCCTCCGCACAGGACCACAAGCGGATCGGGGAAGACGATACGGGTCCGAATACGGGCGGCATGGGGGCGTATGCTCCTGCACCGATCGTTACCGACGAGATCGAGCGGATCGCCCGCAAGGCGATCATCGAGCCCACGCTCGCCGGCATGCGTGCCGAGGGGTCGCCCTACCGCGGCGTTCTGTACGTCGGGCTGATGATCGGTGAAGAGGGGCCGAGGGTCGTGGAATACAATTGCCGTCTCGGAGATCCGGAGGCGCAGGTGGTTCTTCCCCTGTTCCACGGGGATGCCGTGGAGCTCTTCCTGCGCGCGGCGACCGGGGGACTCGGGACGATGTCCGTGCCTGCCGCTCGGGGTGCCGCGGCGTGCGTGGTTCTGGCCTCGGCGGGCTATCCTGGACCCTGCGAGAAAGGCCATCCCATCACGGGCCTCGATCGCGCCGACGCTCTCGACGGGGTCCACGTATTCCATGCGGGCACCTCGGGCGGTGCCGGGTCAGGCTATGTCACCTCGGGCGGGCGCGTGCTCACCGTGAGCGCGGTCGGGGATTCTCTGGGCGAAGCCCTGGCGCTGGCCTACCGGGGCGTGGACGAGGTCGCCTTCGACGGGATGCAGTACCGCCGGGACATCGGCCGCAAAGGCCTGGAACGCCTGGGAGAAGCATGATCCGGCTCGGCTCGGCACTCGCCGCAGGTCTCCTCGCGGTCCTGTCCGCCGGCCCGGGGAGGGCCGCCCAGCCTGACACCCTGCTTGCGCTCCGCCCCATCGCGTCCTTCCATCGGGCCAGGTCCGTTTCGCTCGACCCTTCCGGAAGTCTCTTCGTCGCGGATGCAGGGCGGGGCGTCGTCTTCCGGCTGACGCCGGAGGGGGCGGTAGCCGAGATCATCGGCGGTCCGGGTTCGGAGGCGGCCCGTTTCGACGGTCCGGCGGGGGTCGATGCCACGAACGGTCTGATCCTGCTCGTCGCGGATGCCGGAAACGGACGCATCCAGCGCTTCGCGAGGGATGGTCGTTTTCTGGAGTGGATTCCGGTCTGGTCGGATCCCGAGCGGCGTGCGGATGGTCCGGAGTACCTGGAGCGGGACGCGAGCCGTGCACGCGCTGCCGACGGCCGGCCGACGGACGTGGTGTCCACGGACGACGGGCGCCTGTTCGTGATCGAGTCCATTTCGGGGACCATCCGCACGTGGGATCGCGAGCGCCGCTCCGGTGCGCCGATAGGCACGGCGGTTGGCGACCTGGCGCCCGGACGTCCGATCTCGCTGGCGACGGACGGGGAACTCGTATACGTTGCGGATGAGGCCCTGCCGGGCGTGGTGACGCTCGACCGGTTCGGGCGTCCCGGGCGGTCGTTCGGTAGCGGAGTGTCGGCCGGAATCCGGGCCGTGGCGGTGGGCGGCGGCTGCATCTGGGTGGCGCTGCCGGGACGCATTGCGGCCTTCTCGACGGACGGTGTCCTGGCAACGGAGCTGATCCCG
>JAHEEH010000266.1 GCA_024640835.1 Bacteroidota bacterium | reverse complement strand
GCAGTCGAGACCCTGGAATCGTGGGGGATTCCCGCCGAGGCCGAGCAGTACGGAACGTGGCGCTCGTGGCGCCGGGGCACGTCGCACGTCGACCTGCTCGAACCCCGCGTGCGCTCGCTCGAGGCCGTGATGCTGGGTTGGAGCCCGGGCACGGATGGACCGAAGGAGGGCGGCACGGTTCTCCTCCCGGAGGTGGAGGGCCCTGACGCGTTTCGCGCCTGGCTGCCCGAGGCGAAGGGCAGGTTCATCCTGATGACGCAGGCCGAGCCGAGCTGCCGTCCGGCGATCTCGTGGACCGAGAACGGTCTGCCCGGTGCCACCGAGGCTTTCGAGGCGGCCCGCACGGCCGCGCGTGACGCCTGGACGGCCCGGATCGACGCGATCGGCCTGGAACGCCAGGAAATTCTGGACGCCCTCGAGGAGGCCGGAGCGCTCGGGTTCCTCACGAATTACTGGACGGGCGGATGGGGCACCGACCGCATCTTCCCCCTCACCTACTCCTTCCGCGCCATGAACCGGAAGGCCGCGGCCTTCAACCTCTCGTGCGAGGACTACGGCCTGGTCTACCGCCTCACGGAAAAGGGGCAGGGTGCCGTGCTGCGTGCGGAAGCCGACGCGGAGGACCTCGGAGAGCAGCCGGTCTACAACGTGATCGGCCGCATCGACGGCTCGGAGTTGCCGAACGAATACGTCCTGCTGTCGGCCCACTTCGACTCATGGGACGGCTCGTCGGGCATGACGGACAACGGGACGGGCTCGGTCATCATGCTCGAAACCATGAGGATCATGAAGAAGCTCTTCCCCAACCCGAAGCGCACCCTGCTCATCGGCCTCTGGGGTGCGGAGGAGCAGGGGCTCGTGGGATCGCGCGCTTTCGTCGCGGATCACCCGGAAATCGTGGACCACGTGCAGGCGGTGTTCAACCAGGACAACGGCACCGGACGCATCCGTTCGATCTCCACCTCGGGCCTGACCAGGGCCGGTGAGTTCTTTGGACGCTGGTTCGCGGAAATGCCCGAAATCCTGGTCGGCGACATCGATCTCAACGTTCCCGGTCGCCCCGGAAGCGGCGGGACCGATTACGCGTCCTTCATCTGCGCCGGAGCGCCCGCGTTCAACCTGTCGACCACCTCGTTCGACTACTTCACGGCGACCTGGCACACGAATCGTGACTCGTATGACAAGCTGTCGATCGAGGACCTGAAGCGGACCGCAACCGTCACCGCCATGCTCGCCTACCTGGCCTCCGAAGACGTGGCGATGCCGCGCGACCGCCGAGACCTGGGTACCGACCCCGATACGGGCGAGCCGCGGGAGTGGCCCGCCTGCGAGGACGGGGCACGGGAGACGACGGGGCGGTTCCGGTAGTCGACGGGTATCAGTCCCGCACACGGGTCACGATGGCGAGCAGGACGGCGCCGGCGGCGAGAACGTCAGGGGCGCCGTCCTGGACCGACTTCGATCAGTAGGAGTCGTCCAGGGCGAACTCCTGCGCTCTCTTCATCCACAGCCCGCGCGTGAAATCGGGAACGTCCTGGGGCTCCGAGCCCCGTGCGATGGACATCTCGGAGAGCGGCGTGATCGAACTCCACGCGGCCGCATCGTAGGCGTCGAGCGGAGTCTGCGTGCCAGCCTTCACCGACTCGACGAAAGCGTGCAGCACGAAGAAGTCCATGCCCCCGTGCCCCGCTCCGGTCGCCTCGGCCTCGTATCGCCTCCACAGCGGGTGGTCGTACTGGTCCAGGTACGGCTGGGCCTCCTCCCACTGGTGGGCGGGACTCTTTCCCTCCAGGTAGATGGACCGGTTCACATCCATCCACAGGCCCTCGGTCCCCTGCACGCGGAAGCCGAGCGAGTACGGCCTGGGCAGGTTCGTGTCGTGAGACACGATGATGGACTCGCCGCTCTGCGTCCGGATCACGGTCGTGATCACGTCACCAAGCCTGAATTCCACGCTCGCATTCGGGTGATCCTCACCGGCCTGGTCCACCACGTACTTGTGAAGCCCGCGCGCCTTGGACGCCGTCGACGTGAGGGATACGAAGCGGTTGCCGCGGTTGATGTCCAGCATCATGGAAACGGGTCCAAGCCCGTGCGTGGGATAGACATCTCCGTTTCGATACACGGAGTGCCGTGTCCGCCACTTCGCCTCCGAGAAGGCCTTTTCGCCGAATTCCACTCCCGGCTTTCCTTCCCCGCCATTGAACTTGACCCCGCGCAGGTCGTGCTGGTAGCCGCACTCCATGTGGATGAGCTCTCCGAAGAGTCCCTGGCGCACCATGTTCATGACGGCCATGATGTCGCGACGGTAGCAGACGTTTTCGAGAATCATGACCGGCACGCCCGTCTCCTCGTGCGTGTCGACCAGGTCCCAGCATTCCTCGAGCGTGTTGGCGGCCGACACCTCGACCCCCGCGTACTTGCCCGCCTTCATCGCCGCGACCGCCATGCGTGTGTGCCACAGCCAGGGCGTCGCGATGACCACGGCGTCCACGTCGTCGCGAGCCAGGAGATCCATGAACGCGTAGTCGGAATTGCCGTACGTCGCCGCCCGGGGACGTCCGGCCTCCTCCAGCATGTTCGAGGCCCGCGAGAGCGCGTCCGGATCGACGTCACACAGCGCGGTGACGGCCACGTCGTCCCGCTGCAGGGCGATGCCCACGTGCGAGCGGCCACGGCCGCCGGTTCCGATGAATCCGAGGCGGACGGTGTCGGTCGGACTGCGGCGGATGATCGGGGGTGCGGTTCTGGCGGCTGCGGCGGATGCCGCCTTCGGCGCGAGCGAGATGCCGACGCCTGCAAGGGCGCCCGACGCGAGAAATTTCCTGCGGTTCATGGTTCGTTGCTGACCGGTTGCATGCGCGGGCCAATATCGGCACGAGCCACCCGAACCGCGACAGTCAATCCTCGTCCGGTGAATAGTCCCACGGCAGGGTCGTCGCCATGCGTTCCGCCCAGGCCCAGTAGCCGTGTTTCACGACGGAGGCGGGGTAGTTCAAACGGCCCATTTCATCGAAGTAGGCCTGCATCCCACGCAGCGTGATCCACGAGGTCTGCCTGCTGCGCCTCGCCGAGGCGGGATACTCGGCCGCCTCGGCGGCGCCCAGGTACTCGACGCGGACCGCCGTGCCGAAACTCATCCGGTACATCCCCATCGCGGAATCCATCTCCACGAAGTCGTCCGCGATGAAGCCTGTCTCCATGCCACCCGGCCTCCTGACGACCGTCGCATTGAACTCCTCGTCCCGGACACGGTCGGCGGCGGCGGCAAGGAGAAAATGTCTCGCGGACCCGCGGAAGACCTCGCGGCGGCTCTGCTTCCACCGGCGTTCCTGGCGCCCGTCGTCGCTCGTCAACGGCATGAAGAAGCCCTTCCCTGACCAGTCGATGAGGACATCCCCTCCCGCAAAGTGGTCCAGCCAGTACGTCACCTCGTATCCGAGCGCCTCGTTGCGGATCCGGAGCGGCTGGGATGCGCGCGCCGTCAAGGTCTCGGAGAGCTTGTTCTCCTCGAAGCTCAGCACCTCCGGATTCAGGAGCGTGCAGTCGGCTGCGAAGCGTGACGTCCCCATGAACATCACGAGGAAGCGCTCCAGACGTCTCTCCCACTCGCGATCCCTTTCGGCAACCACCACCACTTCGCCCGTGGACGTCGCCCGCTCCTTCAAACGGACCAGGAGATCGGGCATCCTGCCGCCGCCGAACCGAATGGACCGCTGATACCGCTCGAATCCCACGTACGAGACGACCACCTCGTACGAGCCCGCAGGGATGCCCGAAAGCCGGAACGTCCCGTCATCCCGCGTCACGTCTCCCAGGGATGTGCCATCCAGGAAGACATGGACGAGCGACAGGGGCTCATTCGTGCCGGCATCGACTACGCGGCCGTGCAGTTCGGACCCTGGTGAGTCCTGCGCGACGACCGGAAC
>JAHEEH010000265.1 GCA_024640835.1 Bacteroidota bacterium | reverse complement strand
CGCCGATCCGTAATCGTTGCCCACCGGCATGATCCACGGCACCACGTACGGCACGTTGTGCGCCAGGAGGAAATCGTGGTCGTCCATCTCCACCCAGTCCACGTCGACCGACATGGCGGCGCGTACCCCGTGGGCGAACTCGCGCACGCCGAGGTGCCCGGCCGGTCCGGCCACGTTGTAGGTGCCGGTCATGCGCCGTTCGATCAGCCGCATCTCGAACTCGGCGACGTCCCGTGCGTCGATGTACTGGATCGGGTCGTCGGGCTTCCCGGGAACGATCACCTCCCCTCCCCGCTCCAGTCGCGCCGGCCACAGTACGAAACGGTCCGACCCGTCGCCGGGCCCGAGCATGTACGTGGGCCGTACCACGATCGTCCGGTCCACGCCGAACACCCCGAGAGCCTCCTGCTCCGACTGCGCCTTCATCACCCCGTACCAGAACTCTTCGCTGGACTCGTCGGGTTCCTCCATCAACAGCGGCGTGTCCTCGGTGATGTCCGACCCCAGGTACGGATAGTAGACGCCGGTCGACGACGTGTACATGTAGAGGTCCGTCGCGTCGCGCAGCAGGTTCGCCGAGTCCCGCGTCCACGCGGCGTTCATTCCCGAGTTGTCGATCACGACGTCCCACGATCGGCCGCGGAGCGCGGAAAGATCGTTCGCCCGGTCACCGACGAGCTGCTCCACGTGCCGAAAGACCTGCCGGTGGGTCGACGGAACGGTCCTTCCGCGGGTGAACGTGGTAATCTCGTGCCCTCGCCCGAGCGCGTGGGCAACGAAATGCGGACCTGTCAGGCCCGTCCCTCCGAGGACCAGGATCCGCAGCGGGTGCGGGGGCGCGGGTACGCGTGCCGGCCGAAAGCCGAGCGTCATGGCGCCGCCGGCCACGAGGCCCGCGCGGAGGAAGTGACGTCTGGACGTGTTCATGCGCATGGGCGGAATCTCGTCCCGAAAGTAGTCCCGAACGCCGTGGAATGCCCATGCCCTTCCACCGGGCCCCGGGAGCCGGCCACACGCGACCCTTCACGGCGAATGGCGATGCGATTGCCCCCGCGTTACACGATCTTCCGCCCTCCTACCCGGCCCACCCCATGTGCTCGATCCTCGGAATACTCGACTACGACGGAGATCCGGCGACGGCGCGCTCGCGGGCGCTGACGCTTTCCCGGCTGCAGCGCCATCGCGGGCCGGACTGGTCCGGCGTGTGGGCGAACGACCGCGTGGTGCTGGCACATGAGCGGCTCGCCATCGTGGACGTCCTGCACGGAGCGCAGCCGCTGGTGAGCCCCGACGGCCGGTACGTGCTCGCCGTCAACGGCGAGATCTACAATCACGTCGCGCTTCGGGCCGAAACGCCCGGATACGCATTCCAGACCGATTCCGACTGCGAGGTGATCATTCCGCTGTTCGACCGGTACGGACCCGGATTCATCGGTCGGCTGAACGGCATCTTCGCGTTCGTCCTGTACGATGTCGAGCGGAACAGGACGGTCATCGGGCGGGACGCGATCGGCGTCGTCCCGCTGTATACGGGCATCGACGCCGGAGGGACGTCGTACGTGGCGTCCGAAATGAAGGCCCTCACCCCGGTCTGCCGCCAGGTCAGCGAGTTCCCGCCGGGACACCTCCGCGACTCCGAGTCCGGGGTCGATCCCGTCCGGTGGTACACCCCCGCATGGCGCGCGTACGACGCCGTTTCGGGAGGTCCCACGGATCCCGGCGGCGTGCGCGATGCCCTCGAGGCGGCCGTGCACCGGCAACTCATGAGCGACGTTCCGTACGGCGTGCTGCTGTCCGGCGGCCTGGATTCGTCCGTGATCGCGGCCGTCGCGGCCCGGTTCGCGGATCGCCGGGTCGAAGACGACGACCGCAGCCGTGCGTGGTGGCCCCGCCTGCATTCCTTCGCGATCGGCCTGGACGGATCGCCGGATGTCGCGGCCGCCCGTGAAACGGCGGATCACATCGGCACGGTGCACCACGCGTTCACTTTCACCGTCCAGGAGGGCCTGGACGCGCTGCGGGACGTCATCCACCACCTGGAAACCTACGACGTCACCACCGTCCGGGCCTCCACGCCGATGTATCTCATGGCCCGACGCATCCGGGCGATGGGCATCAAGATGGTGCTTTCCGGCGAGGGGGCGGACGAGATTTTCGGGGGGTACCTCTATTTCCACAAGGCGCCGAACGCCCGGGAATTCCACGAGGAGACGGTGCGCAAGCTGGACCGCCTGCACCTCTTCGACTGCCTGCGGGCCAACAAGTCCATGGCCGCATGGGGCATCGAGGCGCGCGTCCCGTTCCTGGACACGGACTTCCTCGACGTGGCCATGTCGCTGGACCCCGAGGCCAAGATGGTCGAGCCGGGTGGCCTCGAGAAGCAGATCCTCCGCGACGCCTTCGCCGACCTGCTCCCCGGATCCATCGTCCGGCGACAGAAGGAGCAGTTCTCCGACGGCGTGGGGTACGGCTGGATCGACGCCCTCAAGGCCCATGCGGAGGGAGCAGTTTCCGACGCCGACATGGTCCGCGCCGCCTTCCGGTTTCCGATCAACACGCCCGACACGAAGGAGGGATACCTGTACCGGACCCTCTTCGAGGAGCACTTTCCGCTCGAGTCGGCGGCGCGCTGCGTTCCGGGCGGCAAATCGGTGGCGTGCTCCACGCCCGAGGCGCTCGCGTGGGACGCGTCCTTCCAGGGCAGCGCCGATCCGTCCGGTCGCTCGGTGCGGGGCATCCACCGCGACGCGTACTGAGCCATGGCCATCCGATCCCCGCTCCTCCGTGGTCTCCAGCGTGTCGTCGACGTGCGCGACGAGGAGGTGCGGGCCCTCCTGGTGGCGACGTTCTACGGCTTCTGCATCCTGCTCAGCCACTACATCCTGCGCCCGGTACGGGACGAAATCTCTTCCGCCGACCGGGGAAACCTCCAGGTGATCTGGACGGCCGTCTTCCTGGTCATGCTCGTCGCCGTGCCGGCCTACTCCTGGCTCACGTCCCGGTACGGGCGACGGGTGTTCGTCCCGGTCGCGAACCGGTTCTTCATCCTGAATCTCGTCGGATTCTACGTCGCGCTCTACCTGCTTCCGGAATCCGCGCGTCCCTGGATCGATCGTACGTTCTACGTCTGGCAGAGCGTGTTCGCCCTGTTCGTGGTCACGGTGTTCTGGGGTTTCCTGGTCGACGTGTTCTCGAATGCCCAGGGCAAGCGGCTCTTCGCCTTCATCGCGGTCGGCGCTTCACTGGGCGGCATCGCCGGATCCGCCGTGTCGGCCGGCCTCGTCGAGGTCGTGGGAATCTTCGCGCTGCTCCTGTTCGCCTGCATTCCGCTCGAGATGGGGTCCTGGTGCGCGACGTGGCTGCACCGCAATGACCGCACCCGGCGATCGAGCCGGACCGAGCTGGACCTTCCGCTTCCGGGCACGGCGTTCAGCGGAATGCGGGTCGTGTTCGGCAGCCCGTACCTCATGACCATCGCCGGGTATATCGCCCTGATGACGTTCGCCTCGACGGTCCTGTACTTCCAGCAGGCCCACCTGGTCGGCGAGGCGATCGCGGATCGGGCCGCGCGGACGTCCTTCTACGCGCAGATCGACCTGGCGGTGAACGCCCTCACTATCGTGCTCCAGGTGGCCCTGACCGCGCGCATCGTGCGCTGGCTGGGTATTGCTCTGAGCCTGATGATCGTACCGGCGCTCACCGTGATCGGATTCGTGGGACTGGGCGTCGTTCCGCTGCTGGCCGTGCTCGTCGGTCTCCAGGTCCTGTACCGTGCCGGTCGGTACGGCATCGCCAAACCGGTCCGCGAGATGCTCTTCACGGTCCTCGGACGCGAGGAGCGGTACAAGTCCAAGGCGTTCCTGGACGCGGCGGTGTACCGGGGCGGAGACCTGGTGAGCGGATGGATCTATGCCGGCCTGGCTGCGCTCGGGTTGTCCGTG
>JAHEEH010000264.1 GCA_024640835.1 Bacteroidota bacterium | reverse complement strand
CTCGTGGCGCACTTATCCGTTAGCGTTGGGCCGACGTCCGTGAGCAGTCTCCATGGAATCCCCAGTCCCGACCGTCAGATCCGTCGTCGCAATGCGCGGTGTGCGCAAGTCGTTCGGGCCCGTGGAGGTGCTGCACGGAGTGGATCTTACGGTCCGTCCGGGAGAGGTGCACGTTCTGGCGGGCGAGAACGGCGCGGGCAAGAGCACGCTCATCCGCATCCTGTCCGGAGGGTACCCCGATTTCGAGGGCTCGCTGGAGGTCGACGGCCGTGAGGCCAGGTTCTCCCGGCCGTCCGACGCGGTCGCGGCAGGCATCTCGACCATCCACCAGGAGCTCTCGCTCGTCCCCAACCTGGACATCGCCGACAACCTGTTCCTCGGGCGCGAGATGCGGTCGGCGCTCGGCGGCGTGGACTTCCGTGGCCAGCGTCGCGTGTCGCAGAAGATCCTGGAGGAGCTCGGGCTCGACGTGAAACCGGAGACCCTCGTCGGCACACTTCCCATCGCGACGCGGCAGATGATCGAGATTGCGCGCGCCCTGCGGGGCGACGCGAAGGTCCTGGTATTCGACGAGCCGACCAGCGCCCTCGGTGACCGCGAAGTGGAGGTTCTCTTCGATCGAATCCGGCACCTGCGTGCCCGGGGCGCGGGTATTCTCTACATCACGCACCGGATGGAGGAGATCTACCGGCTCGCGGACCGGATCACCGTGCTCCGCGACGGCTCGGTGGTCGGGACGGCCGACGCAGCCGACCTGCCGCCGGACGAGCTCGTCCGCTGGATGGTGGGCAGGGACGTGGACGTGACGGCCTCGTCCGGGTCGCACGTGCGACTCGAGGTGGCGCTTTCCGTGGAGAACCTCTCGGTGCGGCGGGGCGACGGGACCGGCCACATGGCGGTGGACGACGTGTCGTTCCAGCTGCTTCGAGGGGAAATCGTGGGCCTTGCCGGGCTCCAGGGATCCGGAGCGAGCGAGATCCTGCACGCGCTCTACGGCTCCCTGGGGGAACGGGCCTGGGGATCGGTCGAGGTCGGCGGCGCCCACTTCGTGATGAAGAACCCGGCCACGTCCATTGCACGCGGCGTGGTGCTGCTCTCGAACGATCGCAAGGGACTCGGTCTCGCGCCGGAGGCGGACGTGACGCACAGCATGAGCCTGGCGTCCCTGGAGCGGTTCTCTGGACCCTTCGGGTGGATCCGCCGATCCGAGGAACGCCGCGAGGCCGGGGATTTCGTCCGGGACTTCCGCATCGCCGTGCCTTCCCTGGATGCCCCGGTTCGGACGCTGTCCGGCGGAAACCAGCAGAAGGTGTACCTGGCCCGCTGCCTCATGACGCAGCCGGACGTGTTGCTTCTGGACGAGCCGACGCGCGGCATCGACGTCGGGGCCAAGGCGGACCTCTACGCCCTCATGCGGGGGTGGACGGCCGACGGTGCAACGATCCTCCTGACCACGTCCGAGATGGACGAACTGCTGACGCTCGCCGACCGTATCCTGGTGCTGCACCGCGGGCGCATAGCGGGTACTTTCCCGGGTCGCAGCGCCACCCGCGATGCGATCCTTGCCGCCGCGATGGGGCATTCATCGGAGCCTGCACCGGAGGACGCCAGGTGAGCGCGAAGCACACGCCCGTCATCCGAGCGCTTCTCGCGCTCGCACTGATGCTCGCGATCGGCGCCGTGTTCAACGCCGACGGCGCCTTCTTCCGCTGGAGCGTGCACCGCGACATGCTGCGGCAGGTCTCGGTCTTCGGCATCCTGGCGTGCGGGATGACGGTGGTCATCATCACCGCGGGCATCGACCTGTCGGTGAGCAGCCTTCTCGCCCTGGCAGCCGTGGCCTTCGCCTGGCTGCTGCTGCCGCAGGGCGTGCCGGCGGCCCTGGCGATACCGGTCGTGCTCGCGGTCGGCACGATCCTCGGCTCGCTCTCCGGAGCGCTCGTGGCGCGCATGCGCATCCAGCCTTTTATCGTGACTCTCGCGATGATGGTGTTCGCGCGCGGTCTCGCCAAGGTGCTCTCCGGTGGCCGGAAGATCACCAATTACGTGACGCTTCCCGACGGAACGAGCGACGTGGTGGACCTGCCGGCGGTATTCGGGATGGTCGACAGCCGGATTCTCGGCGGCAACGTCTCGATCGTCACCGTCATCTTCCTCGCGTGCGTAGCGGTCACGTGGGTGATTCTCGCGCGGCTGCGGCTCGGCCGCCACCTGTACGCGGTGGGCGGCAACGAGGAGGCGGCCAGGCTCTCCGGCGTTCCCGTCCGGCGGACACTCATCCTGGCCTATGCCCTGTCGGGGCTGTTCGCCGCGATCGCCGGAATCTGCCAGGCGGCGCAGGAAACGCAGGGCGACCCCGAAACGGGCATGGCCTACGAGCTCGACGCGATCGCCATGGTCGTGATAGGCGGCACCACGCTCGCGGGGGGCAAGGGCTCGGTCATCCTCACGCTCATCGGCGTGCTCACGATCGGCTACCTGCAGAAGATTCTCTCCCTCAACGCCGCACCTGAAGCCACGCGTCTCATGCTGACGGGTGCCATCATCGTCATCGCGGTGCTGTTCCAGCGCAGCCGATAACCCATGCGCATACTCCCGATTCTCGCACTCGTCGCCGTTTCGTGCGGACCGTCCGGACCCCGCGGCCACGCCGGCACGCCGGACGATCCGTGGGTGATCGGCATGAGCCAGTGCAACCTCGGCGAGCCGTGGCGCGTGCAGATGGACGCCGACGTCCGCGAGGCGGCCGCGGCCCACGAGAACCTGCAGGTCCTGTTCAAGGACGCGCAGAACAACGCCCTTACCCAGCGTGCGCAGGTGGAGGAATTCATCGAGCAGGGCGTGGACCTCATCATCATCAGTCCGAAGGAGGCCGCGCCACTCACCGCCCCGGTCGCCGAGGCGGTCCGGCGGGGCGTCCCCGTGATCGTCCTCGACCGACGGGTGCAGGGCGACGAATACACCGTCTTCATCGGTGCCGACAACGTCCGGATCGGGCGCGAAGCCGGCGCGTGGATCCGGGAAACCCTCGGCAGCGGGGGCAGCATCGTGGAGTTGAAGGGCCTCATGACGTCCACCCCGGGACAGGACCGGCATTCCGGATTCCTCGAGGGCATCGACCTGGAAGGGAATCCGGGACTCCGGGTCGTGTTCGAGGGCGAGATGCAGTGGCTGGAGCCCAACGCCCGGCGCGAAATGGAATCCGCGCTGGCCACGAACGACCGGATCGATGCCGTCTACGCGCACAACGATCCCGGCGCCCATGGGGCGTGGCTCGCCGCGCGCGCCGCCGACCGGGACGACCAGATGCTGTTCGTGGGCATCGACGCCCTCCCCCACGAGGGCCAGCAGTACGTGGCGCAGGGCATCCTGGACGCCACCTTCCTGTACCCGACGGGTGGCAGCGAGGCCATAGACGCCGCGCTCACGCTGCTCGGCGGCGGCACGGTGCCGAAGGAGATCGTCCTCGGGACGCGCCTGTTCACGCGCGAAAACATCGACGAAGGCGGCGAAGCGATCGAATAACCACTCCTGTCATGAAACAGCGTATTGCCCTGTTCTGGCCCGGTGACGGGCGTGACATCCCGAACGAGCTCGCGGTCCCGAGTGCGACCGAGGCCACGCGCCAGATGGAATCGGCCCTGCGTCGCCTGGGCCGCGATCCGTACCTCGTCGAGGGCTGGCTCACGAAGCCCCACCACGCGATCGAGAAACTCGGCCCGATCCGCGACCCGATGATCGGGATCTGCGTGCACTGGTTCTACGGACCCCACACGACCGACGGCGTGGTCGGGAAGGACAACCCGCTCCTCCTGGCGAGCAACTTCTCGGGACAGTGGCCGGGGCTCGTCGGCCTCCTGAATACGGGGGCGTGCCTCGCGAGCCTGAACCGGCCTTTCTCGCGGGTCTGGACCGAAGCCGCGGACTGGACCGCGGACGACCTCT
>JAHEEH010000263.1 GCA_024640835.1 Bacteroidota bacterium | reverse complement strand
TCCTCGGCGGCCGAGCAGCTGAACGTCGAGGTAGCCACCCTGGCGATCGGGGAGACCGAAAAGAACCTCATGGGGGCCGGTCAGACACGCTACTACCGGATGGAGGTGTCATCGGCAGCAGATCTCCTCCTCGACGTGGCGGCCGATTTCTCGGCCAGCGGCATAGAACTGTACGTCGCGCGGGAACGATTGCCGGTTCCGGGACTCGACTCCGATTGGTCGGCATCGGAGCCGTTCATCCCGAGCCAGCGGATCGTAGTGCCATCGGCCAATCCGGGCACCTACTACGTGGCCATCATGGCGCGGGACATTCCAAACGAGACGCAGTCAACGGATATCACCGTGTCGACCGAAGCCATGCAGTTCTCGATTCGATCGGTTACCCCGTCGACGCTGGGTGCGGGCTTTGTTACGACCGTCATCGAGGGTGCAGGCTTTTCAGATTCATCCGCGGCATCGCTCGTCGGGAGCGGCGCGCCGGCCGTATCGACACCGCTGACGCTGGATGTCGAGAGCTCTACCAGGATGATCGCAACTTGGAATCTGACCACTGCACCACTCGGCTCATATGCCGCGACGGTGCTGAATCCAGGGGGCATCGAAGCCAGTCGAACCGTCGAGGTTGTCCAGGCCGGCACCCCGAAAGTTAAGATCGATTTGAACGGACCGGACCAGGTGCGCTTGGGCGAGCCGGCAGATTACACCGTGACCGCTCGAAACGTCTCGAATACGGATGTATCGCTGCTGGAAATTCGACTCAAGGTCCTCACGTATTTCTCGCGCATTACGGTATACACGTACTCGCCAGATCAGCCCTGGATAACTCCTGCCACCGCTGCCGGGAGCACGGAATCAAAGTACGGGGATTTTGGGGGCGAGGATGAACTGGTGTACAACAAAGGCCAGTCAACGGTATTCCTCGCGACGACCGGGCTCGCTCCGGGCGAGGAGGCATCATTTCGCGTCCAAATCCTGGATATGGCTCCAGGACGCTTTCCTCTGCAGGTCCTACACAAGGCGTATTCCAGACCCGAGCATGCGGCGATCATTCTTGGAATCAGCGAAGCGTTGCTAGAGCTGACGGCGAACGATCCTGATTTTCAGGATTTCGTGGCACCGGAGTTGGTGGAGTTGGCGCAACTGAGACCGGCCGAGTTTCGCGGTTACATGCTCGAATATTACCGCGCTACGGGTCTTCTGTCGGAAGACCTGCGACAGTTTGTCGTGAGCCTCGGGAGCGACCAGGCGGGAAAGGCAGGTGCGATTGCCGCCAGTGCTGAGGATCAGTGCTCCGACGACTGCCAGGACCTGATCACGATCAACGGCGTGCAGTACTGCATGAAGCGGGCGAATTGTTTTTCGGACGAAGATCTCGCCGCCAAGGATGGACGATATCCGACAGGCGGTCAGGTCATCATACCGCGCAACTCGACCTCACTGGAACCCGTAGCCGGCGCAATCGGCGAGGACCCCGCCCGTGTGAAGGCTCAATGCAAGGTCGGGAGCACACCCGATGAATGTGGCCAGATACTCGAGAATGCCTGCATGGCCGCCGGTATAGTGATTGGCGTGGCGGCTGTAGGAAAGGGACTCGCCAAGGCCGCGCTCAAGGACGCCTCCGAGGATGTGGCTCTGGCGGTATGGCGAAGGGAAACCTTGAACTTCCCGAGTGGACTGGCAGCCTTCAAGAACGAGGTCAGGATTCGTGCAGGCAAGATTCTGACTGGTGGCTTTGGCGAGAAAATCGCGGAGTGGGGGATCGGTCTTGGAGTCGCATTCGTCGGAAACTACCTGACCGCTTTGGCAGGCATCGTATTGTGCGACGCTGATGCTCTCAAGGAAACGTGGTGCCGTGGCGTCCTCTGTTCTTCCGACCCGAATGACATCCTCGGCCCCTCCGCCTACGGCCCTCCTGGATGGATCGCGCGGGCATCGACCCTGCCATACACGATCCGCTTCGAAAACGATCCGGAGGTGGCATCGGTCCCGGCCCAGGTGGTCTCGATATCGCATCCGATTGATCCCACTGCGGACCCGCGTCGATTCAGGCTCGGCGATTTCGGTTTCGGACCTCTCAGCTTTTCACCCCCTGAGAACGTGTCGTACTACAGGGATCGGCTGGACGTCAGGGATTCTCTGGGCATCTTCGTCGATGTAACCGCCGGTATCGACGTGTTGACCAGCCGCGCATTCTGGATACTCCGATCGGTCGATCCCGCGACCGGCACTCAACCGACGTATGACCCCTTCGCCGGTTTCCTCCCCGTCAACGACGAATCGGGAGCAGGCCGGGGCTTCGCCCGATACACGATCGAACCCGCAGAGTCCGCCTCGACCGGCGACGAAATCGTGGCCCAGGCCAGTATCATCTTCGATATCAACCCGCCACTCGATACACCGAAAGTCCTCAACACGGTCGATGCCTCACCGCCGATGAGTTCCGTCGCCGTACAGCCCGGCCGGCAGGACACGACCGCATTCCATGTCTCCTGGTCCGGAACGGACGAAGGATCCGGCATTCGCGACTTCGAACTGTACGTGTCGACTGATGGAGGCCCGTTCGGACTGTACCAGTCGTCGACTGCGAACACCTCGCTCCTGTTCATTGCCGAGATCGGGCATACGTACCGCTTCTTCTCGATCGCGACGGACAACGTGGGCAATCGCGAGCCGATGAAGACGGAGGGAGAGTCCGTGACGGTCGTCGCAATCGAGGGTGAAATCGAACCCGGACTGCCGACCGAATTCGCCCTCCACCAGAACTACCCCAATCCGTTCAACCCGATGACGACGATTCCCTTCGACATCGCGGAACACGGTGAGGTGCAGATCGCCGTGTACAATATCCTCGGCCAGCGCGTGCTGGTCGCAAGGCAGGAGACGATGGCGCCCGGTCACTACCAGCAGACCATCGACATGTCGCGGTTCGCGAGCGGCGTCTACTTTTACGAAATCCGCGTCCTGGGTGGAGGGCACGGCCTGTTCAGGGCCGTGAAGAAGTTGGTGCTCGTGAAGTAGGCCGGCTTACATGAGCCATCGTGGCGGTCGATACCCCCTGCGTGGTCACCCATCCACGCAGGGGGTACGTCATGTCCGGAGTCCGACTGTTCCTCGCGCTGGTCGCGCTCGTCGCCGTTGCAGTGAGCCCCGTGAACGCCCACGCCCAGAAGAGAAGGTCCCACGACAGCCACACCGATCGCGGACTGGTGGAGATCTCGGTCGGCATCGCCACCCAGATCCGCGACTTCTACTCGTCACGCCCTGCATCCGGCGTGAAGGCACTCCCGCCCGGCATGCGGAACAGACTGGCTAAAGGAAAGCCCCTCCCGCCGGGAATCGCAAAACAGGTGGCGCCTCCAGCGCTTCGATCGCACCTGGACCTTCCCCGCGGATATGATCTCGTGGAGGTCGGTCTCGACGTGCTCCTGGTCGATGTTGCGACCGGGGTCATCCACGACGTGCTCATGGATGTCGTGCGCTAGAAGTCGACGCGAGGGACGCAGGAGCCATCTCCCGGGGCGCTTGGAATTATCTTCACGATTACTACATTTACTCGTAGTGCTATCCCCTACAAATTGAGTTGGAGACCAGGCCCGATGGCCTACCGTTGTTTCGGCGGCTCGGTCGAACGGACAGACGACCGACGCCGTCGCAGATTCGCGCCGAAATTCCGTACGACGCATTTCCTGGGATCCGGAATCCCGCTCTTCCTGCTCCTGCTGGGCGGACAGGGCAGAGCCCAGGCAACAGCCGCGCATCCCGAGACCTTTCGCGAGCCGGCCCGGATTGAGCGTCACGAGACAGGGCCCGGCACGATCGAGGTACACCTTACGGCAGCCCCGACCACGTCCTCTCTCCTGCCCGGCACCGAGACGGACGTCTACGCCTACAACGGGCAGATCCCCGGCCCGACCATCGAGGCGCGCGAGGGCGACCGCATCATCGTCCAC
>JAHEEH010000262.1 GCA_024640835.1 Bacteroidota bacterium | reverse complement strand
AAGCGCACCGGCGGTGCGGCCGCGTATTCGTGTGACACGGAGCCCTGCGATTCCATCGAGCGGCTCGCCGCGGGATGCGACCTGCTCATCCACGAGGCCAACGGAGCCGTGCGGGGCCACACGTCCGTTGAGGATGCGGCCGGCGTCGCCAGCCGGGCAGGCGTCCGTCGCCTGGTGCTGGTGCATCTTCCCGCCGGATCGCGAGACGAGGACCTGAAGTTCGCCAGGAGGACCCATCCGGGTATACGGTACGGCCAGGAGCTGGACGTGCTGGAGTTCTGAAGACGGGGTGGTTACACGCCCGGCCCCGTACCCAGCGAACGGACCGTAATGTGGAGCGACTCCGCCGAGAACCAGGCGTAGCGTCCGGGCAGCCGCTCCTCCACTGCCGTGCGGAACCGGTCCAGGCACGGCACGGGGCTCTCGATCGGGACCACGAGCGAGAGCTCCCGGTGCGCCCTGCGGTAGTGCCGCTCCCGGTGCCCCGGCAGGGTCAATTCGGGCACGTAGCGGGAAAGGCCCTCTCGTCGCCACTGCGTGAGCACGACGTTGACGGCCGTCCGGTGTTCGACCGGAACCTGGCCGTCGTAGGCTCCTCCCGCCGTCGGAAGGGATTCCCGCCTGGCAGACCGCTCCATGGACCGGCACCGCAGCTCCACGAGCAGGAGCGTGTCGACGGCGATCGTTCGCCTGCCGCGCGACAGGCATACGGAGCCGATCCCCGTGGCCTCCCGCAGCAGCACGATCTCGTCCGTGGTGAGCGGCTCGTCCCCGACCAGGGCTGCCAGCGTGGTCTTGGGCCACTGGCTGCCGGGATTCTCCGACGGCAGCGCAGGCACCAGCCGCTCGATCTCCTTCTTGAGTTCCAGGATCGATGCCGGAAAGCCGCTGTACGCCAGCGTCAGCACGCCGGCGCGGGCCACGAAGAAGGCCTCGGGACGCAATCGTGCGGCCCGGGTCCTCCTGACCGCGGGAGCAAGAATGTCCAGGGCTCGATCGAACGAAGTGGACATCGCGACGGCTGGTTTCGGACCGGGTGGCCACCGGGTTGGGCCGCCGGGGCAGTATACGGTTTCCGCGAGGCACCAAATCGCTTCGGAAGGACATTCCCGGGGCATTTCTGTCGCTAAAGGCCGCGGTGGTACAGCCGATACGCTACCTGTATGGATCTCGTGCGGGCCGTGTCCGACCCCACCGCCCCCGAACCGCATGAAAAAACCCAAGCAGCAGAAGGCCGAATCCCGCAAGGGACGACACACCGGCAATCCGGACGGTGTGTCCGGAACATCGGATGCCGCCAGTTGGGCACGTGTCGCCTTCTTTGTATGCATTGCCCTCGCAGCGGGAATCCTCGCGGCGTGGGCGGGCGCCCTCACGTCGGACCAGCCCACCTCCCCCGGACTGCACGTCAGTTACCTCCTCGGTTTCCTGGTCGCCATCCTGAGTGCGGGGATCGTCCAGAAGAGTCGTCGGGAGTACCTCACCGAGCTTGCCGAACTGGACCAGTCCATCGAGTCCGTCCGGACGGACGCGATCGGCGGCGAGCGTGGACAGCTACTCCTCCGCGAGATGATGGAGGACGTGGGCGTCGGGTGGTATCGCATGTCCGCGGACGGACGTCTGGAAGCGGCCAACCTGGCCCTCGCCGTCATGCTGGGATTCGACAGCGTGGACGCTCTTCGGTCCGTCTGCAAGGGAAACGCTTTCGCAGGCTCGACGGACCGGACTTCGGCCCTGAGCGCGCTGCAGACGCTCGGTGAGATCCGCAACCACTCGGCCAGCTGGCCAACCGCGCACGGACGGCGTGCCCGCCTGCTGGAGTCGGCCCGCACCATGAGGGACGACACCGGTCGCCTTCGCCATATCGAAGGCGTGGCCGTGCTGGCGTCCGGAATCGAAGGCCCGGCCCCGAGAGCGGAGGCACCGAAGGTCGTCGAACCCGTCGCCGCCGAGCCGGAAATCCCGGTACCCGATCCGGAGCCCGCCCGGCTGGACGAGCACCCTGGCTCCGTGGGCGAATCGCCGGCCACCCGGCCGGGACAGGCAGTGCCGCTCCGGGCCCTGCTCGAGGACACGCTCGAAAACACGGTTCGTCAGGCCGAACGTCGTGGACTCGAAATCGGCTTCCGCCTGGCGGACGAATCCACGCCCGAAGTACAGGTCGACGGGGAACTCCTGCGGCAGGCGCTCCAGCAGCTGATGGAGTCGGCGCTGCGCCATACCGTCGACGGCGGCGTGGTGCTACATGCAACACTCAGCCGGACGGCTGACGATTATTACGCGGGACACTTCGAGTTCCGGTGCACGACGGGGTCGGACCAGGTCGGGGATCTGGCCCGGGTGTTTGAACGCGGCGCGTCGGGCTCGAATGGATCGGCGCCTGTCGATGGTCGGGATGCATCGGCCACGCGTGGACGAGAGCTCGTCGAGCGACTCGGCGGAAGCGTCCAACTGAAGCCCGGGAACGGAAGCAGCTTCTCCCTGCACGCTTCGGTTCCGCTAGACCCCCTCCACGACGCGGAATCCGCGACGAGGGATGAACTCGAAGGGATCAACGTACTGCTCGTCGACGACCACGAGATTTCGAGTGCCTTCGTCGCCCACCAGCTGGATGCCAGCGGGTCGACCGTTCTGGTCGCCGACCGGCCCGCCGAGGCCGCCCGGATCGTGGAGCAAGAGGGCGGCATCGACGTGATCGTCGCGAGCCTTTCCAGCGCCCGTGGAGCCGCCGAGTTCGTCGGTCACCTCAAGAAGATCGATGCGGCCCTGCGCCCGCCCCTGGTCCTGGTGGTACCGTCCGACCTCCGCTCCCGGGACGGAAGGCCGGGCTCTCGCCTGGGCAAGCCGGTTCGCCGCAACGACCTGATCCGGGCCATCCTGGCTTCCCTGCCCGAGGAGAAGCCCGAGGAGCGACCTGCGGCCACGGTCGTGGCGCCCGTCGTCCAGACCGCTCCTGCAGCCCAGAAGGCGGATGGCCCGAAGGTCACGCCGGGCCAGGAATCCAGCGCCATGTCGGTTCTCGTGGCCGAGGACGATCCGGTCAACGGCCGTCTCATGCTGTACCTGCTCGAGGGCATGGGATACGACGTGGTCCTTGTCCGAACCGGCGACCAGGCGGTCACGGCGTTCAAGGACCGTGATTTCGACGCCGCGATCATGGATGTGAGGATGCCGGGCCTGTCCGGTCCGGATGCCGCACGGCGCATCCTGCGAAACACTGCGGCCCGGGGGGCTACGCCCATTCTCGTCGGCATGACGGCTTCCACGGCTTCGTGGGATCGCGACGCCTGCCTTTCAGCCGGCATGCGCGCCGTCCTCGTGAAGCCCCTGTCCACCGACGCGATCCGGGAAGCCCTCGAAACGCCGGCGCCGATGGCCGGTGACCGGGCCCGCGCCGACCGGCCGAGCATTCCGTCGCCCCGGAGCAAGCGCTCCGCACCGGCCGAACAGGGGGACGAAGAACCCGTTCCGGTCAGCAGCGACGACGCCATGAAGGAAGTCCGTGGATACCTGGAGTCGCACCACGCCGAGGAGCCTGCCCGTTCCGCGGAACTGCTGGCCACCTTCCTCAGAACCGCTTCGGACCTCGTCGACCACATCGCGGACGCCCACGTGGACGAGGACACGAACGAACTCCAGAGTACCGCCGAGGCCCTTCGGACCAGTTGCGGCCAGATCGGGTTCTCGCGGCTTTCGTCCCTCTGCCAGGCCCTGGAGAGCGTGGCATCCGACGAGGCCGGGACCGGAGATCCGGCACCCTGGGTCGCTGCCATCCAGGACACGTTCGACGCCGTCCGACCGACCCTGGACGCGGAGCAGGCCGAGTTCGCGCACCTCGCGGCCCTGCACTCCACCCTCTGACCGACTCCGGCAGTACCGCCGACGCCGCGCGGCGGGTATTTTGAGAGGCAACAGCCGGCGTCCTCCGTGCCTCCTTCCCGTCTCTCCACCGCGCTC
>JAHEEH010000261.1 GCA_024640835.1 Bacteroidota bacterium | reverse complement strand
CCAGGCGCAGGCCGTATTCGGCTACACCCGCCTGATGGTGGCGGCGTTCGGCCTCGGGGGAGGCTGGGCCGCCCTGGACCGGGCCATCCCGTATTCACGGGATCGCGTGCAGGCCGGTTCGCCGCTCTCCGAGAAGGAGGGGTACACGCACAAGCTGATCGTGCCGCATGTCGTGCGTCTGGAGGCATCCCGTGCCTACATCGAGGACACGGCGCGGCGCATCGACGCCGGCGAGGGGCAGTTGAATACCGAGGGAGCGATCGCCAAGTACCTCGCGACGGAGTTCGGCAACGCCGCCGCCGATGCGTCCATACAGGCTCTCGGCGGGTACGGGTACACGCGCGAGTACATGGTCGAGAAGATCCGCAGGGACGTCAGGATCACGACGATCTACGAGGGCACCTCCGAGATCATGGAGATGACCATTGCCCGCGACCGGTGGCAGATGCACCTGAAGACCCGGGGCGACTACTACATCCAGCGTGCCGCCGCCCTGCGCTCCGACGTCGCCGAGGGGGATCAGGCCGGCGCCGAAGTCGCCGCCGCGGCGCTCGAGGCCCTCTCCGCGCTCATGGAGCAGGCGAGGACGGAGCGCCTGACGCGAAACCAGCACGTGCTGTTCCGCATCGGCGAGCTGATCGCATGGGGAGAAACGGCGGAGATCTTCGCCCGCCGTACGCATGCAGCCCTGGCCGGAGCGCTTCACGAGAAAGCCGATCGCCGCTTCGAGCCCCATGCGCTGGCCGCCATGAGCCGAATCTTCGCCCGGGAGGCCGCCCTGCGCGTCGTCACCGAAGGCCTGCGATGGATCACCGGGGGCGCGTCCACCGACGCCGCCCGGTTCGCCTCGCGCCTCTCTGCCGACCGCATCTACGGGGCGCAGGCCGGTGTGCTCGACGACATGCAGCTCGTCGCCGACGCCCTGTACCACAGGGGACAGTGAACTTAAAGACCGTCGACTGATTGGATCCTGACATGGAGAGCCCTGATCGCAGAGCCGTCGCCATCATCGGAGTGGGAGCCGTCCTCCCCGATGCGCCGGACGCGCCCACCTTCTGGACGAATCTCGCATCCGGACGGTCCAGCATCGCCGAAGTCCCTGCGGGCCGCTGGGACGTGGACGCCTACTGGGACCCGGACCCCTCGGTCCCGGACCGCACGTATTCGAAGATCGGCGGCTGGGTACGTGACTACCGCTGGGATCCGCTCGGATGGAAGCTTCCGATCCCTCCGAAGGTTGGCGAAGCGATGGATCCCGCCCAGAAATGGGCCATTATCGCCGCCCGCGAGGCCCTGGCGGACTGCGGTTACCCGGAGCGGCCGTTCGACGCCGACCGCACGGCCGTCATCCTGGGAAACGCCATGGGGGGCGACCTCCACTACAAGACGGCGCAGCGGATCCAGGCACCCGATCTGCTCAAGGAACTGGCCTCCGCGCCGTCCTTCGCATCCCTTCCTGCCGACGTGCGCTCCGCCGTCACCGCCGAGCCCGCGACGAACGTCGCTTCCGCCTTCCCTCCCATCACCGAGGACACCATGCCGGGCGAGCTCGCGAACATCATCGCGGGCCGCATCGCCAACCTCTTCAACTTCCACGGGCCGAACTACGTCGTGGACGCGGCCTGCGCATCGACCATGGCGGCGGTCACCGCCGCGGTGGAGGGTCTCGTCCAGCACGACTACGATGTCGTGCTCACGGGTGGAGTCGACTCGAACATGAGCGCGTCGAGCTACACCAAGTTCTGCAAGATCGGGGCCCTTTCCGCCACGGGAACCCGGCCCTACGCGGACGGGGCGGACGGCTTCGTGATGGGCGAGGGCGCAGCCCTGTTCGTGCTGAAGCGCCTGGCCGACGCCGAGCGGGACGGAGACCGCATCTACGCCGTGATCCGGGGCATGGCGGGTGCGAGTGACGGCAAGGGCAAGGGCATCACCGCTCCGAATCCGGTGGGCCAGCGCCTGGCGGTCGAGCGCGCATGGGCCCACGCGGGCGTGGCACCCGACACGGCGACGGTCATCGAGGGCCACGGCACGTCCACGCGCGTCGGCGACGTGATCGAGCTCGAGGCCATGTCGTCCGTCCTGGAGCGCTTCGACCTCCCGCCCGGGTCGGTCGCGCTCGGCTCGGTGAAGTCGAATATCGGCCATCTCAAGGGCGCGGCCGGAGCCGCGGGCATCCTCAAGGCGGCGCTCGCGCTGCATCACCGGCAGATCCCGCCCTCGATCAACTGCGAGACGCTCAATCCCAACGTGGACCTGACCCGGTCACCCCTGTACGTGAACAGGGATCTCGCGGAATGGAACAAGGCGGAGGGACAGGTCCGGCGTGTCGGCGTGTCCGCATTCGGCTTTGGAGGCACGAATTTCCACATCGTGCTCGAGGAGCACGTGCCGGGGCTCCTGAAGACGGAGACCAGGACCCGCACCACCGGGTCGATCGCGGCCCGGCCCCACCGGCCCGATGCCGTGCGCACGCCGCTGCGTGGCGCGCTCGTCGTGGGCGCGCACGACGTGAACGCCCTCCTCAACCGCCTGGAGGCCCTGCGCGCGGACGTGGAGACCAGCGGCGCCCCCGATCCGGCGCCGCCGTCCCTGTCCGACCTCGAGGCGCCCGAGCGTATCGCCATCGACTTCGGAGATGCGGAAGAACTCGTGGACCGCATCGGTCGCGCCATCAAGGCTCTCGAGCGCCCCGATTCGAAAGGCTGGAAGGCGCTCCGGGGGCGCGGCATCCACCGGGGCAGCGGAACGGCGGGCAAGGTGGCCTTCCTGTTCACGGGGCAGGGCTCCCAGTACGCCAACATGCTCGCCACCATGCGGCGCACGGTGCCCGAAGTGGAGGACTCCTTTGCACAGGCGGACGCGGTCATGACCCCCATCCTGGGCAAACCGTTGTCGGACTTCGTGTTCATCGAGACGGACGACCCGGAGGCCATGGCGGAGACGGAGGAGCATCTTCGTCAGACCGAGATCACGCAGCCGGCCGTGCTGACCACGGACTACGCCCTTACCAGGCTTCTTGCGGCGTACGGCATCGTTCCCGACATGGTCATCGGGCACAGTCTTGGGGAATACGGCGCCCTGGTGGCAGGAGGTGGCCTCGCCTTCGGCGACGCCCTGCGCGCCGTGAGCGCCCGCGCGCACGCGATGCGCGAGGTGTCGATGGAGGACAACGGGTGCATGGCGGCCGTAGCCGCGCCGCTCGAGGAACTCGAGAAGCTTCTCGAGAAGGTGGACGGCTACGTCGTGATCGCCAACCTCAATTCCACACGCCAGGCCGTCATCGGCGGGGCGACCGGGGCGGTCGAGGACGCCGAGCGCATCATCTCGGAGGCCGGATACGCGGTGCGGAGAGTCGCCGTGAGCCACGCATTCCATACCGAGATCGTCGGCCCCGCATCGGAGCCCCTGACCCGGTACCTGTCACAGCTCGACATCCGTCCGCCGACCGTCCCCGTGGTGGCCAACGTGACCGGTGGATTCTACCCCATGGATCCGGGCGCCCGGCCGGAAATGATCGACCTGCTCGGCCGGCAGATCGCCTCCCCCGTCCAGTTCGTGAAGGGCCTTCGGACGTTGTACGACCAGGGGGTCAGGATCTTCGTGGAGGTGGGTCCAAAGCGCGCGCTCGAGAGCTTTGCGCAGGACGTTCTCGGAGAGTTCGACGACGTCACCACGCTGTTCACGAACCACCCCAAGACGGGCGACGTGGAATCGTTCAACCAGGCGCTCTGCGGCCTGTACGCCGCCGGCCTGGGCGCGGGCCGTGCCGCGCCCGATCCGGCCCGGATGGAGCCCGAGGAGACGGTTTCCCCCCCCTCCCTTCCCCTGGCGGCCCCCTTGCCGGCGGCTCCCGCGCATCCGGTGGCGTCGATTCCGCCCGGTTCGCCCACGACCGGTGCAGACGACCGCGTGGTCGCGCTCGGGCGCATGTTCGTGGATTTCCTGGAGAAGTCGTTCA
>JAHEEH010000260.1 GCA_024640835.1 Bacteroidota bacterium | reverse complement strand
GGCGTCGGTCGCCGATCGCGTGGTCATCCCGATGCAGGACGTCCTCGGATATGCCGGTGAGGCGCGGATGAACACGCCGGGCGAGGAGTCGGGCAACTGGGGTTGGCGCTTCGCTGCCGGTGCCATCCGCCGCGACCACGCCCGCCGACTGCGATCCCTCGCAGAGCTCTTCGGTCGCCTTCCCGTCACCGGAAACTGACCTGTTACTCCGCGGCGGCGTGGAGCACGGCCTCGAGGACCACCACGCTGAGGGCCGGCAGTTCGACGGTTGCTCCCGGGCGATGACGGCCGCCCTCCAGGGCATCCGGCTCCGTGGACAGGGTGACGATCCACTCCTCGGGATGGCCCACACCGTTCGGTGGCAGGGCAAATCGCTCCGGATCTTCCGAGGCGTTGAAACAGACGAGGAAGGTGGAATCCTCGAGGCGGTTTCCGAGCACGTCTCGACCTTCGATCTGGTCACCTCGCAGCAAAGCTCCCAGCAGGTGACCTCCGGACCGATGCCAGTCCGAGGTTCGCATCTCGTGGCCTTCGGGGTGCCACCACGTGACATCCCGCCGTCCGTCCTGGTCCGGTGTCCCGGTCAGGAAACGGTGCCGACGGAAGTTGGGGTGGGATCGGCGAAAGGCCGCAAGCCGCTCGACCAACTGCGCGAGCCCGGGGGTTCCTTGCCAGTCGAACCAGCTGATGGCGTTGTCCTGGCAGAACGCGTTGTTGTTTCCGTGCTGGGTGCGGGACAGTTCGTCCCCCCCGAGGAGCATGGGCACACCCTGGGAAAGGAACAGCGTCGCGAGCAGGGCACGCTTGCGCGACGCGCGCCTCGCAAGGATCGCGGGATCGTCGGTCGGACCTTCCGTTCCGCAATTCGTGCTGTAATTCGCGTCGGTTCCGTCCCGATTGCCTTCCCGGTTCTCCTCGTTGTGCTTGCGCTCGTAGCTGACCAGGTCCTCGAGCGTGAATCCGTCATGCGCCGTCACGAAATTCACCGATGCGAACGGCCGACGCCCCGAATTCCCGTACAGGTCGCTCGACCCCGCAAACCGGGTCGCGAAGTCCCCCAGAACCCCCGTGTCGCCCTTCCAGAATCTCCGGACCGAGTCCCGGTACTTCCCGTTCCACTCGGTCCACAGCCAGGGGAAGGATCCCACCTGGTACCCGCCGGGCCCCACGTCCCATGGCTCCGCGATCAACTTGACCTGGCTCAGCACCGGGTCCTGCTGGATCACCTGGAAGAACGCGGACAGCATGTTGATCTCGAAGAGGTCCCGGGCCAGGGCGGCCGCGAGATCGAACCGGAAGCCGTCCACGTGCATCTCTTCGACCCAGTACCGCAGGCTGTCCATGATCAGTTGCAGCACGTGCGGATTCCCGGCATCGAGCGTGTTGCCGGTGCCGGTGTAGTCGATCATGAATCGCGGATTGTCCGGGTCCTCCTTGTAGTACGCCAGGTTGTCGATTCCGCGGAAGGAGAGCGTAGGTCCGAACCGGTTTCCCTCCGCCGTGTGGTTGTATACCACGTCGATGATGACCTCGAGGCCCGCCGTGTGCAGGCGCCGCACCATGGTCTTGAACTCTCGGACGGCCTGGGCAGGGTTCGCGGCATAGGTCGGCTCGGGCGCGAAGTAGGCCAGGGTGTTGTACCCCCAGTAGTTCGTGAGGCCGGCGGCGGCGAGAGCCGACTCCGTAGCCTTCGCGTGGACCGGGAGAAGCTGGACGGTGGTTACGCCGAGACGCCTGAGATGCTCGATGACGACCGGCTCGGACAGTCCGAGGTACGTGCCCCTCCGCTCTTCGGGCACACCGGGGTGCTGGAGGGTCATCCCACGGACATGCGTCTCGTAGATGACGGTCTCTTCCCACGGGATGCGCGGAGAGCGGTCCGCCTCCCAGGCGTAGCCGCCCGCCACGACCACGCCGAGGGGAGCCCAGGGACTCGAGTCGGTGTCATCGAACGACAGGTCCCGATCCGGGCTTGTGAGATCGTATCCGAACAGACTGTCGTGCCACGCTACATGGCGTCCGAGGGCACGCGCGTAGGGGTCCAGCACCAGCTTGGACGGGTTGAAGCGATGTCCCTCAATCGGGCTGTACGGGCCGTGCACGCGAAATCCGTAGAGCTGTCCCGGTGTGAGGTCCGGAATGTATCCGTGCCAGATGGGGCCGGTGCGTTCCGGAAGCTCGATCGACCGCTGGGCAGACTCCGGAGTGGCGCCCTGGAACAGCACCACGTCGACCCGATCGGCGTGCTGGCTGTACAGGGCGAAGTTCACGCCCAGTCCATCCCAGGTCGCACCGAGGGGAAACGGCCGTCCCGGATGGACCCGTTGACCGATCGTCATGGCAGTCTGCGCTGAAACGTCTGATTCTGGACGGAAACCGAAAGATAGCGGGTCCTTCCGGAGGCTCAAAGGCAGTGCAGCCGGATGCACGACCTCCTGCACTGCAGGCCCGCACCGATTCGTACCTTGCGCCACCCTTTCCAGTGCGAACCATGGGCTGGCTGACACCTGATGACCTCCTGAAATGGCGCGAAGGGCGCCACTTCGACAGCTACGCGCGGCTCGGGGCACATCCCAACCGGACCGGGAGCTGGTTCGCGACCTGGGCGCCGAAGGCCGATTCGGTTGCCGTGATCGGCGATTTCAATGGATGGGAAGCCGGGGCACACCCGATGCGGAGAGCGGGATCGGGAGAAGAGGGATTGTGGGAGGTCTTCGTGCGTGGCGCTCGCGTAGGAGAGCACTACAAGTTCAGGATCAGCCGGGGGCGGTACCGGGCCGACAAGACGGATCCGTACGCGGCGGCCATGGAAGCGCCCGTCTCCGAAGGTAACCCCGTGGCGGGCCTCTCGTCGATCATCACGGCCGACGGGTACGAGTGGGGAGACGCGGACTGGATGGCCTCGCGGCAGGGTCCCGGGACCCTGGAACGCCCGATGTCGATCTACGAAGTCCACCTGGGCTCGTGGATGCGGGGAGAGGACGGGTACTCGCTCTCGTACCGGGAGGTGGCCGATCCGCTCGCGGACTACGTCTCGGAGATGGGGTTCACGCACGTGGAACTGCTGCCGGTTCAGGAGCACCCGTATTACGCTTCCTGGGGCTACCAGGTGGTCGGATACTACGCACCGACCTTCCGATACGGCCGGCCGGACGATTTCCGGTATCTCGTGGACACGCTGCACCGCCGGGGGATTGGCGTGATCCTCGACTGGGTGCCGGCGCATTTTGCGACGGATCCGCAGGGCCTCGTCTTCTTCGACGGGTCCACGCTCTACGAGTATGACGACCCCCGCATGCGGCAGCACCCGGATTGGGGCACGTTCGTCTTCGACTACGACAAGCCAGGCGTGCGCAATTTCCTGGTGTCGAACGCATGCTACTGGCTCGATCGCTTTCATGTCGACGGGCTGCGGTTCGACGCCGTCGCGTCGATGCTGTACCGCGACTATTCGAGGAGCGACTGGACGCCCAATCGCCACGGTGGTCGCGAGAACCTGGAAGCCATCGACTTCCTGAAGACGACGAACGAGGCGGTCTACGGTAGAATCCCGGAAGCGCTCATGATCGCCGAGGAGTCCACGGCCTGGCCGGGCGTATCGCGCCCGACGTACGACGGGGGTCTGGGATTCCTGTACAAGTGGAACATGGGCTGGATGCATGACACGCTCTCCTACATGCGGATGGATCCGATCCACCGGAAGCACCATCTGAGCGATTTCACCTTCCCCCTCGTGTACGCGTGGTCGGAGAACTACGCGCTCCCGCTTTCGCACGACGAGGTGGTGCACGGTAAGGGCTCCTTGTGGGGGAAGATGCCGGGGGATCCGTGGCAGAAGGCGGCCAACCTCCGACTTCTTCTCGCGCATCAGTGGGGACATCCGGGCAAGAAGCTGCTCTTCATGGGAGGCGAGTTCGGGCAGCGGGCCGAGTGGAATCACGACGGGAGCCTGCAGTGGAGTCTGCTCGACGA
>JAHEEH010000259.1 GCA_024640835.1 Bacteroidota bacterium | reverse complement strand
CCGAATTCACTCGACCCGACGGGCTCCAATCCGGCCTGCGTCACCGAAGATGGAGTGTTCGACATGCACGGCAACCTGCACGAATGGGTGGCCGACGCCGACGGCACGTTCCGCGGCGGATTCTACGTGGATGCCCGCATCAACGGAGACGGCTGTTCCTATCGGACGACCGCGCACGGCCGGAGCTATCACGACTACTCGACGGGATTCCGGTGCTGCTCCGACCCGGAGTAGCGGGCCGTACTGGGCCCGGGCCCCGACGCCGTGACCCGTACGGAGCGGACCGCCGATCGAAGCCGTCGTCCCGATTGCCCCGGTCGGCCGCCATGGCTACACTGACGTCCCGTCCACCGCACCACATTTCCGGGCATCGACGATGAAACGCGCATCAGGCTCCCGCACAACCTCCCGCCGGGAATTCGTCAGACAGGCCGCCATGGGCGGCGCCGCACTCATCGTCCCCCGGCACGTCCTGGGCGGCACCGGATACACGGCCCCGAGTGACCGGCTGAACCTGGCGGCCATCGGCGCCGGCGGAAAGGGAGCGAGCGACATCCGGAATGCCTCGGTGGACGGGCGCGAGCGGGTTGCCGCCCTCTGCGACGTGGACTTCTCCGGCTCCGCGTCGCGCTCGGTGGAGGCGTTCCCGGAGGCCAGGCGATATGCCGACTTCAGGGTGATGCTGGACAGCGAGCCGGACATCGACGCCGTCACCATTTCGACCCCGGATCACGTGCACGGCCCCGCCGCGGCGTTTGCCATGGAGAGGGGCAAGCACGTCTACGTGCAGAAGCCGCTGACCCACAACATCCGGGAAGCGCGGCTCCTCACGGAGATGGCCCGCAGACAGCGGGTCGTGACCCAGATGGGCAACCAGGGCGCGTCGAATCCGCTGCTCGGCCTGGTGCAGGGGTGGATCGATTCGGGCGAACTGGGTCCCATCTCGAAGGTGCAGATATGGACCAACCGGCCGGTCTGGCCGCAGGGCTACGCCATGCCCGGCCCCGATCCCTCGGCGAAGCCCCCTGCACTGGACTGGGACCTCTGGCTCGGGCCGGCTCCGTATCGGCCGTACACCCCGGATCTCCATCCGTTCAACTGGCGGGGCTGGTGGGACTTCGGAACCGGCGCCCTGGGCGATGTCGGGTGCCACCTGATCGACATCCCGTACCGGACACTCGCCCTGACGTATCCGAAGGATGCCGAGTGCAGCGTGGGCACGGTCTACTCCCAGATGTGGACGCCCGACCATCACCCGGAGGGGTGTCCGGCATCGTCCTTCATCACCCTGCACTACGACGCGACGGAAAAGAGCGGGTCGCCCATCGAGATGACCTGGAGCGACGGCGGCATCCGGCCGGCGCATCCGGAGATCGTACCGCCGGATGACGACATCGGCGGGACGAACAGCGCGAACGGCGTGCTCATCATCGGGGAAAGGGGCATCATTTCCACCAACATCAACGACTCGTCACCGCTCATGCCGCGGCTCTACCGGGCGGACGGAACGGTCGAGGTCGGACCGCAGGAGGAGCACTTCGACGAGCCCGAGTACGGCCACCAACGCCTGTGGGTGGACGCCTGCAAGGCGGGATTCGGCAGTCCCGAGCACCTCGCTCTCACCTCGTCGTTCGATTATGCCGGCCCCATGACCGAGACCGTGCTCATGGGCAACCTCGCGATCCGCAGCTACATGCTCCGGCGGGAGCGTGATGGCGGGAATTTCGAGTTCCACGGCCGCAGGAAGCTGATCTGGGACGGCCAGGCCACGCGGATCACGAATTTCGAGGAGGCCAACCAGTTCGTCGGCAGGACCTACCGGGAAGGCTGGGCGATCTGAGCGCCTGACGGCTCGTTCCGGCGTCGGAGGGCGACGGGGCGCGGGCGGGGCCGTCAGGAGCCGGCCCGGCCATCGAGAAGGGTCCGCACGAAGAGCAGCATGTCGATCTGCGCCTCCAGGTGCCCGAGACGGGCCTCTGCGTTGGCGTACGCAAGCCCTTCCCGCGCGGCACGGATGGACAGCGAGCCGTCGTCCCTCGTCCGCTCGTTGTCCTGCAGCACCGAGTTGAATCCCGCGGCCGCGAGCGCCTCGTGGACCGCCCCCTCCGTCACGAAGAAGAAGTCGAACGGATCGGCTCCGTCGTGCACGGCGACGGCTGCGACATCCTGCGCGTACTCTCCGCCGGCCCGGTAGCTCTCTGCAGAGAACAGGCCCGACATGGTGTTGTGGAGCGTGACGACCGCGCCCCGTCGGTCGAGATCGAAGGACGCGAGGACCTCTTCGGCGAACGCGCACACCGACTGGAGCGCCGCTTCGGAAAAACGGCCGAGATCGGACAGGGTCTTCCGGACACCGGCTTCGGTGAACATCCGGTTCGGATCGAAGACGTAGGTCGTTCCATCGATCGAGAACGTGATGTTCCGGACGCCGCCGTGCTGCAGCTCGAAGACCCGTCCCCCGTGCCGCCCGATCACGACGAGTCCCGCCTCCACCGCGGTCCGCTCGTCGTTGTGCACGTTGACGTAGGTCAGACCGGGCGTGTCCGTCTCGTGAGCGACGACATCGACGGGGGTCGAACCCACGTTCAGGGTAGCCCGCGTCTGCCGGATCGGGTGCGGGATCCCGATGGCCTCTCTCCTGCCACCCCCGGGGTACGCAGCACCGGTCGCGTGGCCATCGTCAGACTCGATCATGGTTCGCCCCCCACCGGAGAATCGTGCGTCGCGGCACGAAACTCGGAACGCGGCCACCGGATCCCCTCCCGCGCCGGCTCCGGTCGGAGACAGCCGGTCCGGGAGTATCTTCGCCCTTGCTCCGTTGACCGGCGGACCACCATGTGCCCACCCATGCCGAAAAGCCTGTCCCTGCTCGCCGCCGTGGCGATGTGTTCTCTGACCGGCTGCGTGCAGGGCGAGGCGTCGGACACTCCCCGGTCGGGAAATCCCGTCCTCGGTGGCTGGTATGCCGATCCGGAGGGCGCCGTATTCGCCGGACGCTTCTGGATCTTCCCGACGTTCTCGGCCCGCTACGACCGGCAGGTGTTCCTCGACGCGTTCTCGTCGCCCGACCTGGTCCACTGGACGAAGCACGGGCGGATTCTCGACACGACGGCCGTCGCCTGGGCGGACAGCGCGATGTGGGCTCCCGCCACGGTCGAGAAGGACGGGCGGTACTGGCTCTTTTTCGCGGCGAACGACATCCAGTCCGACGACGCGACGGGCGGCATCGGGGTCGCGGTCGCCGACAGGCCGGAAGGGCCGTACGAGGACTGGCTCGGCCGACCGCTCGTCGACGCCTTCCACAACGGGGCGCAGCCCATCGACCAGTTCGTCTTCCGGGATGGAGACACCTGGTGGCTCTACTACGGAGGATGGCGGCACGCCAACGTGGCGCGTCTGAACGACGACTTCAGCGGCTTTCTTCCGTTCGACGACGGGACCACCTTCCGCGAAATCACTCCAGAGGGCTACGTGGAGGGACCGTTCATGCTCGAGCGCGGGGGACGCTACTATTTCATGTGGTCGGAGGGCGGCTGGACCGGTGACGACTACCGGGTCGCGTACGCGGTCGCCGATTCGCCGCTCGGACCCTTCGAGCGGATAGGGACCCTCCTGGAGCAGGACCCTTCCATCGCCACGGGCGCCGGGCACCACTCGGTGATCCAGGTACCCGGCACGGACGAGTACTACATCGTGTACCACCGACGCCCCATTCCGAACGAGGGGCGAGACCACCGCGTCACCTGCATCGACCGGCTCGTCTTCAACGATGACGGCACGGTTCGCCCGGTCGTCATGACCGTGGAGGGCGTGGCCGCGAGGAGCATCGAATAGGGTACCGTGTCCGCGGAGCCCGTGGAAGCCTCGGACGCGCTCGGCACCTTTCCGTCACCGGGGTCCGGTTGCGGCGCCCGCGGAGTCCGCTCCGGGCGGTCGGAAAAGGGTGACCGACTCCCCCGGCATGGGCGCCGTGAACCGT
>JAHEEH010000258.1 GCA_024640835.1 Bacteroidota bacterium | reverse complement strand
AGCTGGTGGACGAGGAGCGCCAGGGCCGGCTCGGGGATGCCCACCCGCACGACCAGGCCGGATTCCGGCCGGTCGAGTGCGCCGAAGTACATCGGCTGTCCGTTCTCCAGGCGCTCGGCGAACCGGAATCTTCCCGGGCCCAGGGCGGCCATTTCCTCCCGCGAGGTCACCGCACCATCGGAGAGGAGCCGTTCCTGCTGCACGTCGACGACCAGGCTGTCGCCCCGAAGCACCGTGACCCGGTGCTCCGTGATGCGGGAGATGTCCCGTGCGCGGCCGGCCAGGTCCGCCGTGCTCGAGGCGCGCTCCAGGTGCTCCGCGGTCAGGATGACCTGCCGCCTGAGGGTCTGCTCCATGGTGGAGCGCAGCTCACGGTGCACTTCGACCGAGAGGTACAATCCCACGGAGACGACCGCCACGCCGACGAATACGGCAAACGTGAGCATCATCCACGTCTGCGTGGATGCGCGCGCCGGAACTAGCCAGCCTGCGATGCGAGCCGGAACGCGTCCGAGCCGGGCCATGCGGAAACGGGCTGCGGGGGTGGACCGGCGAACCCTCGCCGGGCGCGGGCGCTACGCCTGGGTGACGCCCTCTTCGACGAACCGGTAGCCGACGCCGCGCACCGTCTGGATGTGCTGGGCAAAGGACCCGAGCTTCTCCCGGAGGTTCTTGATGTGCGCGTCCACGGTGCGTTCGGTGACCATCATCGCATCCTTCCAGATGGTCTCCAGGAGCTGCTGCCGCGTAAACGCCTTTCGCGGGTGACGGACCAGGTACCGGACGAGCTCGAACTCGGTCAGCGTCAGCCCGAGGTCCCGGCCGTCCAGGGAGGCGCGGTATTCGTCCTCGTAGATCGTGAGATTGCGGACCTGCAGGGTGCGGCTCTCCTCGATACCGGATCGGCGCAGGACGGCTTTCACGTGGGCGACGATCACCTGCGGGGACACCGGCTTGGTGAGGTAGGCGTCCGCCCCGAGCATCAGGCCGCGGACCTGGTCATCCTCCTCCGCCTTCGCGGTCAGGAAAACGATCGGGATGGTCTCGGTCTCGACCCGTGAGCGAAGCCGGCGGCAGATTTCGTACCCGTCCATGCCCGGCAGCATGATGTCGAGCACCACGAGGTCGATGTCCGGTGTCGCCTTCGCGAGGGCATCATTCCCGTCGTGGGCGACGTGGACATTGAAGCCTTCCTGCCGCAGAAAGTGGGAGACGACTTCGGCGACGTCCTCTTCATCGTCTACTACGAGGATGTGCAGCTGGGAAGGATCGAACGTGCTGGCCATGGTCGATGAACGCGGTTTGATGGGGCGTACGCTTCGCCTGCGAGACGGGGAATATACAATTCACCTGCCAGTCACAAGGCAGATCGGTCGAAAGGATGCGACGGCCGCGTCACGGCGCCCCGCCGTAGCGCCTCGTGACCCGGCTCGTGATGCCGCATACGATCTCGTATGTGATCGTGTCGGCCCACCGGGCCATTTCGAAGGGGCTCGGACCTCCGTCACCGAACAGCACGACCTCGTCGCCCTTCCGAGCGGAGGGCCCATCTCCCTCGGGCCCCAGGTCCACCATGATCATGTCCATGCACACCCGTCCCGCGACCGGGCACCGGCTTCCGGCGACTCCGACCTCGGCGCGATTCGAGAAGCTCCGCCGGTACCCGTCGGCGTACCCCGCCGAGACCGTGCCGATCCTCGTCTCCCGGGGGGCGCGCCATGTGGCTCCGTACGAAATCGGCGTTCCCGCGCGGACGGTCTTGATCTGCGTGAGGCGGGAGACGAGGCTCATGACCGGCCGCAGCGCGTCCGGGGCGGCGGACTCCGGCGGGTCGTAGAGCCCGTACAGGGAAATGCCCAGCCGGACTCCGGCGACCAGGCCGGGGTCGAGCGCGACGGGATGGCCCAGCACCCCCCCGGAGTTCGCGGCGTGCACGGGGGCGGGTGGCCCGCCGAGTTCCTTGAGCACGGTCCGGAAGCGCGTCCACTGCGCCCGGGCGAACGAGTCGTCCGGCTCGTCGGCCGTCGCGAAGTGGGTCCAGAACCCGACGATCCGGACGCCCGGCGCCCGCTCCAGCAGGCGGACCGTTTCCACGACGTCGGCCGGGTCGAGTCCGATGCGCCCCATCCCGGTGTCCACCTTCACGTGCGCGCGCAGCGCAACCGTGCCGTTCGCGATCGCACGGGCGACCTCCGGGGAAGAGACGGTGACCTCGATGTCATGCCGGGCATACAGCGGAAGGTGCTCCGGCAGGGGAGCCGCGAAGACCAGGATGGGTTCGAGGATGCCCGCCTCGCGCAGCTCCACCGCCTCGTTCAGCGTGGCCACGGCGAACCGCGCGACACCCTCCGACGCGAGAAACCGCGTGACCGGTACGGCTCCGTGGCCGTACGCGTTCGCCTTGACGACGGCCATCAGGTCGAGACCGGCTGCGCGCCGGCGCAGGACACCCAGGTTGTGGCGGAGTGCTCCGAGGTCCACGTGCGCGACCACGGATGCCGGATGGGAAGGAGGGAGGTGGGTCATCAGAAGCCAAACTGAAGCTGAACGAACGCCAGGTTCTCGGAACCGCTCTCGTCGCCGAAATCCACGCGCTGCAACGCGAGCGTGACACGCTCCCGGTGGAATTCGCCGCCCTTCATCGCCGACAGGCTGAAGGTGGCCCCCGACGTGAGGTACAGGTCTTCGCCATCGGGAGCGTCTTCGCGAAGGTCGGCGGAGAACAGCTCCGCCCTGCCGAAGACCTCGAGGTACGGCAGCGCAAGGACCGCGCCGAATAGCGAGCCCCCCAAAGCCGTCTGGCCCTCCGTTTCGACCGCGAGTTTCCGGTACGCGATGCCCACGAGGTCGAGCTTCACGCGCAGGGGCCTTGAACCCGGGCGGGCGCCCAGGTATGCGTGGGCTCCGAAGGTGGCGTAGGAGCGCCCCGCTCCGCCCGCTCCCCCGGTGTTCGGTCCCTTCGCTCCGTTGTACCCGGCGAATCCGCCGACCTCGACGTCGGGCCCGGAGGCGAGACGGTGCGAGATCGAGGCGGTCGCGGCGAGACCCGTGCGGTCCACCCCGTCGGTTGCGGAGCCGCCCGAGATCGACGGCCGGAAATTGCCGCGCATCCGGCTCCAGTCCCCGTCCCCGTTGTGCAGAAAGAGGAGCGCCTCGGTTCCCCCGGACCGGTACGAGGCGTCGACGCCGAAGTCCCGACCGTCGCCCCCTACGGTCATCTGTCCCCACCGTTCCACGACGGCCGCCCGATCGGCCACGTCGATGTAGTGGACGGACGTCAGGATGAAGCCCCTCGGCTGGGCCGAGGCGAGTCGCCCGGCACGCAGGGTCCACCGGTCCGTGATGCGCAGCTGTCCGTAGAAGTCGACGAAGGTGAGTGTGCCGCCCGCGCCATCCATCTGCATGTACAGGCCTCCGCCCGTGCCGAAGTCGGCGCGCGCGCGGAAGCGGGCACGGCGCAAACCGACGCCGAGCCGCCGGTCCCGGACGCCGTCGGAATCGGAGAGGCCGTAGCCGGCCCGTGCCTGGATCACGCCCGAGAGCGTGAACCGGACGCCGTCGGCGGTGACCACGGGATCGGGCTCGCCGTCCTGCCGGGCGAGGGCTGGCACGGACAGGGAGACGAGAACCAGGAGCAGGGCGACTCGGCGCATGACGGGATTCGGATGATCGGCGGGAAAGAAACGCGTTCCCGGCCGGATCGTCACCGTCGGGGCGCAAAGAAACGGCGAACTGTGCCCGAGGGATTCGGGAGCCGGTGGGCGCCCCGCGCTATATTGCCGCGCGGCGCATTCCTCGATCGATCCGTACCCTGCGATGACCCCCGATCTGCTCATTACCGGCGGAACCCTGCTCGATCCCGAATCCGGTGAGCGCCGCCGTGCGGACCTCCTGATCCGGAACGGCCTCGTGGCAGGGATCGGGGACGGTCTAGAGGCGGGCGACGTCCCGCGTTACGATGCCTCGAACCGGCTGATTTCTCCCGGATGGATGGACATGCAC
>JAHEEH010000257.1 GCA_024640835.1 Bacteroidota bacterium | reverse complement strand
CGCCAATCCGTCGTTCCTCGCCGACGAGGCTACGCTCGCGGCCTATGTCGGGGACGTGACCCAGGCCGAGGCGGGCGCCGCGATCTTCGCGGCCAATTGCGCTGCCTGCCACGGCAATGCCGGACAGGGGCTCATCGGCCCCAACCTCACGGACCGGTACTGGATCCACGGGGGCAAGAACGTGGACCTCTTCCGGACGATAACGGACGGGGTCGTCGAGAAGGGCATGACGCCGTGGGGAAGCATCCTGTCCCCCGAGCAGCGTGCCCAGGTCATTGCGTTCATCCGATCGATCCAGGGGTCCGAACCCGAGGGGGCCCGGGATCCGCAGGGCGAACTGTACGAAGGCGCCTGATCCCGCGTTCACCGTCCGGCTGGACGCGCACCGAGTCGCATGGAACCAGATCCTGAACCGAAGCCAGGAGGCCGACGGGCGACCGCGCCGGTCACGGAATCCCCCGAGGAGGTACTCTCCACGCTGACGCGCGAGGGAAGGCGTCGCTGGATCTACCCGACGCCAAGTCCGGGACGGCTGACCAACTGGAGACGGGCCGTTGCATGGGTCCTGATCCTGCTCTACCTGGCGCTTCCGGTACTCAGGATCGGAGGACGACCGGCCGTTCTGCTGGACTTCATGCATCGGGAGTTCGCCCTGTTCGGGCTCGTATTCTACCCTACCGACACCGTGCTGCTGATGGTGTTCATGGTGGGGCTTCTCCTGGCCGTCATTCTGTTCACTGCGCTTCTGGGACGCGTCTGGTGCGGATGGGCCTGCCCCCAGACCGTCTACCTGGAATTCGTCTTCCGCCCCATCGAACGGCTCATCGAGGGACGGGAGCACGTCAGGAAGCGCCGCGACGACGGGCCTGCCGGATGGGACAAGGTGTGGAGAAAGGGACTCAAGATCACGATCTACACGGTGATCTCGCTGGGCCTTGCCCACACGTTCGTGGCCTATTTCGTCGGCTGGTCCGCCCTGCTGGACATGATGACGAGGCCCCCCGCCGAGAGCTGGACCTTCTTCGTGGCGATGGCGCTCACGACGGGTCTCGTCCTGTTCGATTTCGGCTGGTTCCGCGAGCAGATGTGCACGATCACGTGTCCGTACGCCCGCATGCAGTCCGTGCTCCTAGATCCCGACTCGCTGATCGTCGCCTACGACCGGGTCCGTGGCGAGCCGAGAGGGAAGCGGTCGCGATCGGCACTGGAGGCGGAGGCGGCCTCGGACTCGCCGGCGTTCGGCGACTGCATCGACTGCCGAGCCTGCGTCAGAACCTGCCCGACCGGCATCGACATCCGTGCCGGACTGCAGATGGAGTGCATTGCCTGCACGCAGTGCATCGACGCGTGCGATGCCATAATGGACCGCATCGACCGACCCCGAGGTCTCATCCGCTATACCTCCGAGCGAGAGGCCGACGGTCTTCGGACGCGGCTCGTTCGGCCGCGGACGGTCATCTACGGCCTGCTGCTGGCCGGCATCCTCACCGCGTTCACGACCGTGCTGTCCGGCCGGGACGCCTATGACGTCAACGTCGGTCGCGCGGTCGGCGAACCCTACACGATCCTCCCGGATGGCCGGATCGCGAACCGGATCCGGTTCCGCGTGCGAAACCAGACCCGTGCGGAATCTTCCTTCGCCGTTTCCGTGCAGCGGGAGGACGGTTTAGAGCTCCGCGCGGTCGGCATCATGCCCGTTCCGCTCGCCAAGGGCGAAATGGAACGCCTGGAGACCTGGGTCATCGCGGACCCGGCGACATTCGAGCGCGGGGTGCAGCAGGCAGAGTTCCGCCTGGAGTTCGCGGACGGTTCCACCCGGGAGGTCGAATTCACGCTCCTGGGCCCCAAGGGCTGATCGCATGCTGAACCGGATTCTCAAGCCCGAAGTCGCCTGGCCCGCGGCCGTCATCCTGCTTCTCTGCGTCGGGATCGGATCCGCTCTTGCGGTACTCCTCTTTTCCCGCGCAGACGGCGGCGCGGAGGTTCTCTCGGACTACTACAGAAAGGGACTCGCGTGGGACTCCACCGCGCAGGTTCGATCGGCCGCCGGGAGGTTCGGATGGACCATCGATCTGGTGCCTGCCGATTCGACGGATGGATCGGGAATGAGGGCTGTCCGCATCGAGATCACCGATTCGACAGATCACCCCGTAGCGGACCTCGTCATCGACGTGGAGGTTTCACGACCCCACCTCGCGGCCCCGGTCGGCCACGCCACCGCGATGGCGCACGTTCAGCCGGGCACCTACGTGGCCTGGCTTCCGGTCCGCGAGATCGGCGTCTGGGATTTCGAGGTTCGGGGGCGAAACGGACCGACTCCGTTCACCGCGAGATTCAGACGGGAGATACTTCGCTGATCCATGTCGACCGATCCGATCATCGAGACCCCTCCCCGACCTGACCGGATCGATCCCGCCACGCCCTGCTCGCATTGCGGACTGCCGGTCGGACGCTATCCGATCGGCGCGGACCCTGCCTTCTGCTGTTCGTCCTGTGCCACGGTATGGACCACGCTTCACACGTCGGGCCTCGCGGATACCTACTACCGTCTACGCGACGTAGGAGCCGTCCGGCCTGAAGCTCCGGCCCGGACCGACGAGGAAGCGGGTACGCTCCTCGAGCTCGGCAGCCCCGGATTCCTCGACAGGCACACCACCCTGCACGATGATGGCACCCGCTCGGCGGAGTTGTTCGTGGACGGAGTGCACTGCGCCGCCTGCGTCTGGCTCGTGGAACGCATGCCGATGGAAATGGACGGGGTGCGCGGCGCACGGCTGGATCTGGCCAGGGCTCGCCTCCGGATCCGGTGGGACCCGGACCGCGTCGACCTGCCGTCCGTGTCCGGCTGGCTTGCCCGCTTCGGATACACGGCCCATCCCAGTCGCGGCCCGGGAGAGACGGGACGATCGGACGAGGAGCGGCGCCTCATGCTCCGCATGGGAGCCGCCTGGTCGCTGGCGGCGAACGTCATGCTCATCGCCCTTGCGTTCTATGCGGGGTTCGGGCAGGCGGAGTCCCCCGGGCTGTTCGCCGCCGGTCGGTGGGCCAGCCTCGCGCTCTCCGTGCCGGCGATCGCGTGGGCCGGCGCGGTCTTCTTCCGGCGAGCGTGGACCTCCCTGCGTCGGGCCGTCCAGACCCGAAGCCTGCGCGGGTTGGACATGGATACGCCCATTGCCGTCGGCCTGACGGTCGGATTCCTCGACTCGGTGCACGCGACCGTCACAGGAACCGGCGAGGTCTGGTTCGACAGTCTGACCCTCCTCGTTGCCGCCCTCCTGACGGCTCGCTTCCTGCAGGTCCGAAGCAGGCGCCTGGCCGGTGACGCATCCGACCGACTGCTTTCGCTCGTTCCCACGCTGGCCCGCCTCCTGTCGGACGACGGTTCGGAGCGGCACGTGGAGGCCGATGCCCTCGTGCCCGGAGACCGGATCCGGGTCTATCCGGGAGAGGTGATCCCCGTCGACGGGCGAATCGTCTCGGGCATGACCAGCGTGGACAACGCCGTCGTGACCGGCGAGTCCCGTGCCGAGACCGTGTCCGCAGGCCAGCGCGTGCTGGCCGGGTCGACCAACCTGCGTTCTCCCGTCGACGTCACCGTGGACGCTGCCGGCGACGACACCCGCGTCGGTCGCCTGCTCGCCTGGGTTCGGGATGCCTCCTCCCGCCGCGCCCCCGTCGTTCAGCTGGCCGACCGGTTGTCCGGCTATTTCGTTGCCGCCGTCCTCACGCTGGCTGCCCTCACGTACTTGGTATGGTCCGCGTACGATCCGTCGAAGGCTGTTTCGCACGTGGTCGCCCTGCTCGTGATCACGTGCCCGTGCGCACTGGGCATGGCAACGCCGCTGGCCATGGCGGTAGCGGCCGGACGCGCCGCGCGAAGCGGACTCTTCGTGAAGAGCGAAGCCGCGATGGAGCAGCTCACGAAGGCCGACACGGTCGTCCTCGACAAGACGGGGACGCTGACGGTGGGTCGGCCCACCGTCGTGGACGTTGTGGGAGAGGAATGGGCGGTGGAGCTTG
>JAHEEH010000256.1 GCA_024640835.1 Bacteroidota bacterium | reverse complement strand
GTCCATGGAGCCTTTCATGGCGATGGGGCGTGACCTTCGGGCGCAGGGAATCACGGACGGGGGAGAGCTCGCCCAGCGCCGCTGGGATGCCGCCGACGCGGGAACGCTGTCCATGCCGGAGAAGCCGGCAACCCTGTACGTGCTGACTGGCGATTCGTACGACCCCGCCACCGGGGAGGTGACGAACCCGTACCTGCGCTGGGTGATCTACACGCCGTGGGCGACCGCCGAGTCGACCGGCCTCGCGACGAAGCCCGAATTCCCCGGCCAGCCCTGGCTGATGTTTCCGGGAACGGCCGGTGCGCACATCATGATCTCGCCTCCCCAGACCACCGATTGACATGAACGGCACTCCGGCCTCCCGCAGGACCTTTCTGGCGATGTGCGCCGGCCTCCTGGCCGTGCCCCGCCACCCGCGCCCGGCGGTCCCGCATCCGGACCCGCGCCCGGGCATCGACGCGTCCGGGGTGCTCACCCGGGAACAGCTCAAGGGGCTTCCCGAAGACGTCATCGAGATCTTCGACATGGTGCGGGAAATCCCCGGAATCGCCGACGGCATCGGGTGCAACTGTGGCTGCTCGGCGTTTCCCACGTACCGGTCGCTTCTCACGTGCTATTACGAGACCGGAATGGCCCGCGGCTGTCACATCTGCCAGGGTGAGGCGAAGCTCGTATACCGGCGGCACGGGGAAGGACAGTCCCTCGAACAGATCCGAAGGGCGATCGACGCCCGTTTCGGCTGAAATCCGCATCCCATGCACCACAGAACCGTCCTGCTCTTCGTGACGACCATGCTCCTCTCGGGAGCGGCACTCGGTCCGGCATCGGCCCAGATCATCGCCAGCGAGCGCGGCCAGGTCTCGCAGACCGTCGACGGGACCGTGATCTCGATCGATTACGCGCGTCCGTCCCTCCGCGGTCGCACCGACATCTTCAACACCGAGGTGCCCCGGAACCTGCTGTGGACGCCGGGAGCGGATGACGCCACGGTCATCTCGTTCAGCCGGGACGTGACCATCGAGGGCACACCGGTGCCGGCCGGCAGCTACTCGCTCTGGATGGTCTCCCATCGTGCCGGATGGCAGGTGGTCCTCGATCCGGACACGACGAAGTTCCATCTTCCGCACCCCGCGCCGACCATGGAGCAGATCGCGTTCACGGCCAGGCCCGACACGAGTGCGCCCCCGATGGAGACTCTCACGCTCTCTTTCCCGGCCGTGCGGGCGACCGGGACCACGCTGCGGATGCACTGGGAGCGGACGGCCCTGGACCTGGAGATCGGGGTCCATCCGACGCGCGACATCACCATCGCGGCGACGGACGCAGAGCCCTACCTGGGGCACTGGGCCGTCGAATCCCTGGAGGTGCCGTTCGCCGCTCCGAACACCTTCGATTTCGAGATGGAGTACGCGAAGCCGTTCCTCGCGGCGACGGTACACATGTTCGCCGAGGTCGACCCGTTCGACATGTACTTCGCGCCGGCTGCGAAGCAGGTATTCAACCCGGTGCGCGTGATGAACGGCACCGTGGCGGGCATCTTCGACTGGGTGTACTTCGAGTTCGAGATCGGGGACGACGGGAGGGCGGAGTCCTTCCAGGTGAGGCTGGCGGAGGACGACATGCTCTGGATGAAGGGGACCCGGGTCGAAGGAGACTGACGGTCTTCGTGTCCCGACGCAGGCGTCACCGGGCGAACCAGGCCATCCAGAATACCGCACCGGCCGTCCCGTCCATGGTAGGCTCGTTGGTGGCGTAGTCCCCGACGTCGTCGTGGTACAGGATGCGATCGCCCTGGAACGGGGCGAATTCATCGGTATCGGTGAGGCCGATGCCGATCAGACCCTTCCAGGTACGGGCGTCGATGGGCCCGTCCACCAGGCCTCCGGGCACGTCCGTGCGCGTAAGCGCCCAGGTGGATGTGTGCACCTCCACGGGACGCTCGCCGTCTCGGGGGAGCCCCGTGAACATGCTCGTCCCCCACGGATTGCGGCCGAGCAGCCAGTCGCGCTGCCGCAGCATGAAGTCGTGGTAAGCGAGGTCGCCCGTCATCCGCTCGTAGAGAAGGATCTGCGTGATGAGGGCCGAGACGAGGTTGTTGGAGCACCAGAGAAACGGCACCCCGACCCCCCACGGATTCGTCGCGGCCCGCGCCACCGAGCGCTCGATGCCGTCCCGGTAGAAGGAGGCCAGCGTGTCGGCGAATGCCGCGTCCACGTAGGAGTGGAGAGCGAAATGCCCCACGTTCACGAACGGGTAGTACTCGTAGTGTCCGGTCGAGTCGTGCTCCATCCAGCTCGTGGTGCCGGCCAGCCGGGCATACCGCACGGCGTCGTCCAGGTATTCCTGCCTGCCCGTCGCACGGTAGAGCTCCGCCGCCCCCCATTCCATGTCGTCGGCCCAGGTCCGCTCGGTGTAGCGGTACGGGGCGCCCCACGAGTTGCCCTGCTGGAATCCCTCCTCCTCCCGTCCCATCCCGTAGAGGGCACGGGCGAGCGCGAGGACCTCGCCGGTCGTGTCGGGCAGCAGGCGGTGGGCCATCGCGAGGGCCGCCGCCGACCGCCCCGCGAGGTTCGATACGCCGTTCGCCTCGCTCTGGAACTCGCGCAGCCCCTGGGGGGCACCCGTCGCGAAGTAGGCCGGCCGGTACGAGCCGGCCCCCCACCCATAGTCCACGCTGTCCGCGTGCGGGATCTTCCACCCGCGGTGGTCGCGGTCGTCCGCCACCTGGTGGACCAGGGCTCCGGGGACGGAAGCGAGCTTCCGGATCCAGTCCACGCCCCAGGCGGCCTCGTCCACGACGTCCCGGACCCCGTTCGGTCCGGCGCGGCCGAGGGCGTCATGCCGGTCCGCGAACACGGCTCCGGATTCCTCGAACGCCAGGAGCATCCGCGCGGTGGCGTTGCTGCCGGTGATGAGGTACTTGAGCTGGTCCCCCGCGTCGTGCCATCCGCCCGACACGTCGATGAACGTGGAGTCCGGCATCGGTCCGTAGAAGCTCAGACCGTCCGCGCGGTGGCATTGCCTGTCGAAGAACGGGTTGAAGCCGCACCGCTGCTGGCGCATGAAGGCAAGCAGGTCCTCGTGCGCCCCGCGGTAAGCCGCCGCGCCCACGGGGAATGGCGGGGATTCGGCCGCCCCCACCCGCACCACGACCTCGCCCGGCGCCGTGACGGACGAGAAGTCGGCCTCGTAGTAGTGGGCAAACGGTGCCCACGGCTCCGCGGCGACCGGCGCAAGGGAACCGGCAAGGGCCACTTCGCCCGTGAATCGTTCGACCACCTGGAAGGGGATTGCGACCGCGGAGTGCGCGAAGACGACGGCCACCTTGCTGTCCTCGGCCCGGTACCCGAGCAGGTTGACGCGGACGTGGACGCTGTCCACATCGCCCCGTACGGGGACCGGTGGGGTCAGAAGCAGGAGGATCAGGACGTGCAGCATCGCCGTGCGGCTCCGAGGTGGCCGTGGTCCATGGGGCGGTCAGTCGTCGCAGGTGGTGACGAGGGCCGACATGACCTCGCGTTGGAAGGTGTCGCCCGCCGGTCGATTGACCAGGCGCCCCCGGACGGCCAGGGTGGACGAGCCGCCCCCGTCGAGGTTGAGGGCTTCCACCGCGCCGAGTTCCAGCATGATCGTCGCGAGCTCGTTCAGGTCGACGCCCCGGCTTGCCTCCTGGCGGCCGTCGACGACCAGGAGCAGCAGGTCGCCGTCGGCCGTGTAGCCGGCCGCCGTTCGAGGGTGGACGTTCGGGATGGAGGTACCGAAGAAGCCCTCTTCGTCGGACGTGATCCGAACCGAGTCACCCGATACGAGCCCGGGGCCCGCTCCGAGCGCGTCCAGTACGTTCCATGGTTCGATCTCCCCGATCGCCGTCGCGGGCGCTCCGGGCCGGTTGGGGATCGGGGCGTCCAGTACGAAGACCGAATCCCCCCGGCTCACGGCCCAGGCCACGTCGATGGCCCCGGCCTCCGTGAACCCTATGGCGGCCCGCGAGAGCGGATAGCGGACCGAGTCGCGCACGGTGG
>JAHEEH010000255.1:2560-4031 GCA_024640835.1 Bacteroidota bacterium | reverse complement strand
AGCCAGGCGATCCGCATCGTTCTGGGTCTGGACATCGCCCGTGACAACGGCCATCCGGACCCGGCTCCCGAGGGCATCCAGAGTGCGTTCCAGCAGACTCGTCTTCCCGGACCCGGGCGACGACACGAGGTTGAGTGCCGGAGTCCGATGGGTAGCCAGCCGGGTCCTGACCTCGGCCGCGAGTTCGTCGTTCCTCGCCATGACCTTCTCGCGGACGTCGATTCTACGGACCGCCATCATCTACCTCCACGTAGGTGACCCTGAGCTCGTCTCCCTGAAGGCGCTCGATCTTCGGAACCGCCTTGCCGAACGGGGGAGCGCCGAGCAGCGCCTCGAGGCAGAACTCGAGGCTGTCGATCTCGATCCCGGCCCGCGCGCCCACTTCCACGCCGACCTCCAGCACGCTGGCCAGGCCTGCCGGGCCGACGTGCTCTTCGGTAATCCGGCAGATGTCGTAGGCGATGCTGAGTTCGTGCAAGTGGTGCCCCTTCCACGATTTCAGGTGACCGATGAGACGCGCCGCACCCCCGGGACACCTCCACGTCCCACGCAACGGTGGGGCCGTAGCGTGGCGGAAGCCGCCGACGGCAGGCCGATCGGCCTGCGAACGGGGTGAACGACGCCCCCCGACGAATCGAACTCGTCGAGGGGCGGGACGCTACGTCTCGAGAAAACCGGACACTCTGGCGCTTCTCGGGTCAGAGTGTCACTCGTCGATGCCGGCCAGGTCGAGCATGAACGCGTACTCCAGCGCCGTCTCCCGGTTGCGCCGGAACCGGCCCGACGCACCCCCGTGCCCCGCGTCCATGTTGGTATGGAGATAGAGCCGGTTTCCGTCCGTCTTGACCGCCCGGAGACGAGCCACCCACTTCGCGGGCTCCCAGTACTGCACCTGCGAATCGTGCAGGCCCGTGGTCACCAGGAGATTCGGATAGTCCCGGGCGACCGTGTTGTCGTACGGAGAGTAGGACAGCATGTAGTCGAAGTACTCGGGATCGTTGGGATCGCCCCACTCGTCGTACTCGCTCGTCGTGAGCGGGATCGTCTCGTCGAGCATGGTCGTCACCACATCCACAAACGGCACCGCGGCCACGACTCCGCGCCACAGGTCGGGGCGCAGGTTGACCACGGCCCCCATCAGCAGGCCGCCGGCGCTGCCGCCCATCGCGAACAGCCGGTCCGGGTCTCCGTATCCCTCTGCGACGAGAAACTCGGCGACGTCGATGAAGTCCGTGAACGTGTTCATCTTGTTGAACAGCTTGCCCTCCTCGTACCACCACCGACCGAGCTCCTGGCCGCCTCGGATGTGGGCGATCGCGAACACGAAGCCGCGGTCCAGCAGGCTCAGGCGCGCCGAACTGAACGTGGCGTCCATGCTGGCCCCGTACGACCCGTAGCCATAAAGAAGGAGCGGAGCGCTGCCGTTCGCTTCGAAGCCCACGCGGTACACCAGAGACACCGGCACTTTCTG
>JAHEEH010000255.1:0-2550 GCA_024640835.1 Bacteroidota bacterium | reverse complement strand
CCACCTCGGTCCTCTTGAGCAGGGTGCGCTCCCTCGTCCGCATGTCGTAGTCGTACGTGGAGAACGGGGTGGTCATCGACGTGTAGCCGTACCTCAATACCGGGGTGTCGAACTCCAGGTTGGACGTCGCGAACGCCAGCCAGGCCGGGTCATCGAACTCGATGTGGTGCTCTCCCTCTCCGCTCCATGGCATCACGCGGAGCCGCACCAGCCCCCCCTCCCGCTCTGCCACCACCAGGTAGTCCCGGAAGATGTCCGTGCCCTCGAGAAACACGCTGTCCCTGTGCGGCAGGACCTCTTCCCACCTCGCCCGGGACGGGTCGGCAACCGGGGCACGTACCAGCTTGAAGTTCGGCGCGTTGTCGTTGGTTCGCAGGTAGAAGTGGTCGTCGAAATGATCCACGGAGTACTCGTGGTCGGATTCACGCGGCAGGATCACCCGGAACGCGGCCTCCGGCTCCGTGGCCGGCACATAGCGGTACTCGGTGGACAGCGTCTGGGAAGCCACGATGAAGATGTAATCCCGCGACTTCGTCCGACCCACGCCCACGTTGTACTCCTCGTTCCCTTCTTCGTACACGAGCACGTCCTCCGCGGGGTCCGTACCCAGCGTGTGCCTGAAGACCTGGTGCCAGCGCAGCGTCTCCGGATCCTGCCGAGTGTAGAACAGCGTCCGATCGTCGGCCGCCCAGGCGACGTTGGGCGTCACGTCCGGAATCACGTCCTCCAGGAATTCCCCGGTATCGAGGTCCAGGAAGCGGATCGTGTATTTGCGTCGCCCGACCTCGTCCGTCGCAAAGGCAAGGACGCGCTGGTTCTCCGAGATACCTGAGACCCCTACGCTCGCCGCGAAGTACTCGTGCCCCTCCGCGAGCTCGTTGACATCCACCATGACTTCCTCCGGAGCGGCGGGACCTCCAGAGCGGCGTACGTAGATCGGATACTCGGCGTCTTCCTCGTAGCGACTCTGGTAGTAGTAGTCGCGGAAGCGGTACGGAACGGACTCGTCATCTTCCTTGATCCGCCCGACGATCTCCTCGTACAGCCTGTCCTGCAGCGCAACGGTGTGGGCCAGGCCCGCCGCCAGGTACTCGTTCTCCGCGGTCAGGTAGTCCACCACTTCGGCGCTCTCGCGCTCGCGCAGCCAGTAGTACTCGTCGACCCTGGTCGTGCCGTGCGTGACGAGGTCGGTGGGCTCCACACGCGCCACGGGGGGCTCGACCTCCGGCCCACTCTCTCCGCACCCTCCGACGGACACCGCGAATCCCGTCATCAAGACCAATCCTCCCGCAAGACTCCATCTGGCTCCACGCATGGCGCACCTCATCGAATGAACCGCCGTGCCGCCACCCCCGGGGTGGCTGACATACGGGTTGCATGGTAGCGTCTCAGGTTGCACCATGACACCCCTTTTCGGCGGTCCGGGCGGGGCCGCGATCACTTCGGAAGGAAGCACGAGATGAATCAACGGATCGGCGCCGCCGTGGGCGTCTTCGTCGCGATGGCCGTAACGCTACCCGCTGCGCCCGCACGGGCGCAAAACGTGTTGACTCCGGAGCTCCTGTGGCAGCTGCAACGGGTGTCCGCGCCTGCCGTGGCACCCGACCACAGCCGACTGGTCTACGGGATCACGACGTACGACGTGAAGGCCAACAAGGGAGACACCGACCTGTTCCTGGTCGACATCGCCGGTGGCGAACCCGTTCGCCTTACCGACATGAAGGGGTCGGAGAGTTCCGCGGCATGGAGACCGGATGACCAATGGATCGGTTTCCTGTCGAGCAAGGGCGGCTCGAGGCAGCTGTGGGAGGTAAAGACCGACGGGAGGAAGATGCGCCAGGTGACGGATGTCGAAGGCGGCATCGCGAACTTCCGGTACTCACCGGACGGGGCGCACATCTCTTTCACCGCCGACGTCAAGCTCGACGAGACCGTCAACGATATGTATCCGGACCTCCCCGAGGCGGACGCCCGCATCATGGACGGGCTGATGTACCGCCACTGGGACAGCTGGCACGACTACTCGTACAGCCATCTGTTCGTCGCCCCGTACAAGGACGGTTGGGTCGGCGAGGCTCGGGACCTGATGACGGGCGAGAGGTTCGACACCCCGCTCAATCCGTTCGGGGGAGTGGAGCAGATCGGTTGGAGCCCCGACGGCCGGCGGATCGCCTATACCGCCAAGAAGTCCGTCGGAACGGACTACACGGTCAGCACGAACTCGGACATCTACGTCGCGGACCTGGAATCAGGAGAGACGGTCAACCTGACCGAGGGAATGATGGGATACGATGTCGAGCCCGTATTCTCGCCCGACGGAGGACGGATCGCCTGGCTCAGCATGGAGAGGGACGGCTACGAGGCCGATCGCAATCGGCTGTTCGTGCACGACTTCGCGGCCGGCACCACGGTCGAGTTGACGGCGACGTACGACAACGATGCGCACTCCCCGGTTTGGTCCGCTGACGGCGGATCGATCTACTTCACCAGCGACTCGTGGGGCACGGTGCAGATTTTCGCCGTCGCAGCTTCCGGGGGTGAAGTCCGGAG
>JAHEEH010000254.1 GCA_024640835.1 Bacteroidota bacterium | reverse complement strand
CACGTGGAGCGCGAGCTGTGCCTCCTGAAGGTGGGCTACACCGACGCGACGCGCGCCGCCCTCATGGACGTGGCCGAGGTCTTCCGCGGGAAGATCATCAACATCACGCCGGACTCCATGATGTTCGAGGTCACCGGACCCACGACCAAGATCAACGCCTTCATCGGCATGATGAAGCCCTACGGCATCAGCGAAGTGGCCCGCTCGGGTCGCGTCGCCATGCGCCGGCAACTGCAATTCGGATCCTGAAACCCGTTCCACACCAGAGAGATGAAAGTCCACTACGAAGCCGATCCCACGCTCATCCGCGATCGCAAGGTGGCGGTCATCGGATACGGCAGCCAGGGACACGCCCATGCCCTGAATCTGCACGAGAGTGGCGTGAACGTCGCCGTCGGCCTGAGACCCGGCTCCTCGTCCGCGGCGGAGGCCACCTCCCGCGGCCTGAAGGTGATGTCCGTCCCCGAGGCCTCGGCGTGGGGCGACGTCGTGATGATCCTGATTCCGGACCAGCACCAGAAGTCGGCGTGGGAATCGGACATCCGCGAGCATATCACTCCCGGCAAGGCCATCGCGTTCGGGCACGGATTCAACGTCCATTACGGCCAGATCCAGGCTCCCGCGGGCGTCGACGTCTTCATGGTCGCGCCCAAGTCCCCGGGACACCTGGTTCGCCGCACCTACGAGGAGGGGAAAGGCACGCCGTGCCTGGTAGCCGTCGCGGCCGATGCGTCAGGCAGGGCCCTGGATCTTGCGCTTTCGTACGCGGACGCCATCGGGGGCACCCGGGCCGGCGTCATCGAGACCACCTTCAAGGACGAGACCGAGACCGACCTCTTCGGCGAGCAGGCCGTGCTCTGCGGCGGCGTCGCGGAGCTCATCAAGGGCGGATTCGAGACGTTGACCGAGGCAGGATACCCGGAGGAGCTCGCCTACTTCGAGTGTCTTCACGAGCTCAAGCTCATCGTGGACCTCTTCTACGAGAGTGGGCTTTCGTACATGAACTACTCCGTCAGCGATACCGCGGAATACGGGGGATACAGTCGGGGTCCGCGTGTCGTCGGTCCGGATGCGAAGGCGGCAATGCGCAGGATTCTCGACGAAGTGCAGTCCGGCCGATTCGCCAAGGAGTGGATCGACGAGTGCGAAGCCGGCGGCGCCCGCATGGAGGCACTCCGCCGGGAGAGCGCCGCCCATCCGATCGAACAGGTGGGACGCAGGCTGCGCCCCATGATGTCATGGCTCCGGGCAAAGAAGCCCGCGGTGAACGCCGGTTGATCCCATGAAGCAGTATCGCATCACGGTAGTCGCCGGCGACGGCATCGGTCCGGAGGTCGCATCCGCGGCAGAGAAGGTGCTGGACGTCGCGGCCGGCCGGTTCGGATTCGGGCTTGCCTTCGAGCGGCAACCGATCGGGGGCGAGGCCGTCGACCGGTTCGGCGATCCGCTGCCGTCCGTCACGCGCGACGCCTGCCTGGCATCCGACGCCATCCTGCTGGGCGCGGTCGGCGGGCCGAAGTGGGATGGGGAGCCGGGGCCTCGACGGCCCGAGGTGGGGCTGCTGCGCATCCGCCGGGAGCTCGGCGCCTTCGCCAACATCCGGCCGTCCTTCGTGCCGGACGCGCTCGTGGACGCGTCGCCCCTCAAGCCCTCCGTGGTGCGCGGCGTGGACCTGGTGGTGGTGCGTGAGCTCACGGGTGGGATCTACTACGGAGAACCGCGAGGCCGCGACGCGTCCGGGGCGTTCGACACGATGCGTTACTCGGCACCCGAGGTGGAGCGGATCGCACGCGTCGCGTTCGAACAGGCCCGCCGGCGTCGGGGCCGGGTCGTGTCGGTGGACAAGGCCAACGTCCTCGAGACCTCCCGTCTGTGGCGCGAGACCGTGATCCGCGTGCATCGCGACGAGTTCCCCGACGTGCATCTGGGCCACCTGTACGTCGACAACGCGGCGATGCAGATTGCCGTGAATCCGAGACAGTTCGACGTCATCCTCACCGGCAACCTGTTCGGCGACATCCTCTCCGACCTGTCGGCAACGCTGCCCGGATCGCTCGGGCTCCTTCCTTCGGCGAGCCTCGGTGGCACCGTGGGCCTGTTCGAGCCCGTGCACGGGTCGGCCCCCGACATTGCGGGACGCGGCATCGCGAACCCCGTCGGCTGCATCCTGTGCGGCGCGATGATGCTCGACCACCTCGGCGAGGCCGAGGCGGCGGGTACGATCCGGGGCGCGGTCGACAAGGTCCTGTCGGCCGGGCTGCTCACGGCCGATCTGGGCGGCACCGCCGCGACCGATGACGTGACCACGGCCGTTTCCGAAATCCTCTCTTCCTGAATACTGGTTCGATGGAAGCCAAAGAAGCCACCCGGGGCACCGACCGGGTCATCATCTTCGACACCACGCTGCGCGACGGCGAGCAGGCCCCCGGGGCTGCCATGACCGTTCCCGAGAAGGTCCAGATCGCCCACCAGCTGGCTCGACTCGGTGTCGACGTCATCGAGGCGGGCTTTCCGATCTCGTCGCCCGGTCAGGCCGACGCCGTGAGACGGATCGCGACCGAGGTCGATGGGCCCGTTATTGCAGGGCTTGCCCGGGCGGTCCGGGGCGACATCGAGAGCGCCGCAGAAGCCCTGCGGGGCGGCCGCAAGACACGGATCCACACGTTCATCGCGACGAGCGACATCCATCTTGCGGCCAAGTTCGGGGACGCCCGTTACGGCAGGGACATCGCGGAGAAGCAGCGCACGGTGCTGAAGATGGCGGTCGATGCCGTCCGGCTCGCCCGCACGTTCACGGACGACGTGGAGTTCTCGGCCGAGGACGCGGGTCGCACCGACATCGGATTCCTGGCCGAAATCATCGACGCGACCGTCGAAGCCGGTGCGACGACGATCAACATTCCCGACACGACGGGCTACTGCGTGCCGCTCGAGTACGGCGCCATGTTCGCGGCGGTCCGTAATCGCTGTGCGCTGCCCGACGAGGTCGTACTCTCGACGCACTGCCACGACGACCTGGGTCTCGCGGTCGCGAACTCCATTGCCGGCGTTCTCGCCGGCGCGCGGCAGGTCGAGTGCACGCTCAACGGCATCGGAGAGAGGGCCGGCAACGCGTCGCTCGAGGAGATCGCCATGATCCTGCAGGTGCGCGCGGACCGGTTCGGGCTGAAGACGGGCATCGACTCCCGCCTGCTGAACCCCACCAGCCGGCTGGTCTCGACCTTTTCGGGGTTCGCCGTGCAGCCGAACAAGGCCATCGTCGGTCGGAACGCCTTCAGCCACGAAGCCGGCATCCACCAGGACGGCGTGCTGAAGGCCAGGGAGACGTACGAGATCATGCGCGCCGAGGACGTGGGGCAGACGGTCGAGGCAATCCGTCTCGGACGCCATTCCGGTCGTCACGGGCTGTTTTCGCGGCTGAAGCGCCTCGGCATCCAGGTACCCGATTCCGAGCGGGAAGCGGTGTACCGGCGCTTCGAGCGCCTCGCCGACCAGAAGAAGGAGATCTCCGACTCGGACCTGCATCACCTGGTCGACGCGCCCGTGACGGGCGGAGACGTGCCGCACTTCAAGCTCGAGTCTGCCTCCGTGTCCGTGGGTACGCACCAGGAGCCCGAGGCGCACGTCCGGATGCGGCACATGCGAACGGAGCGGATGGTCGAGGGGACAGGAACGGGCGACGGGCCGATCGACGCGCTCTATCGCGCCATCGATCACGCCGTGGAAGAGCGTCACGACCTGGTGAACTACTCCATCCGCTCGGTCACCGAGGGGGCCGACGCGCTCGGCGAGGTGTCCGTGCTCATCGACATGGGCGGACCCTGCTTCGCGGGGCGCTCCTCGGGCACGGACGTCGTCCTCGCGTCGGGCGAGGCCTACGTGAGCGCGCTCAACGCGCTCGCCGCGTTCCGGGCGGAAGAAGAGTCGGTCCGTTTCGTGGGCGACTCGATCATGCGGGCCTTCGATACGCCGGAGGACTGAGCGCATGGCACAGACCCTCACCGAGAAAATCATTGCGGCGCACGCTGGCCGCGAACGGGTGA
>JAHEEH010000007.1:12526-14879 GCA_024640835.1 Bacteroidota bacterium | reverse complement strand
TCACCGGATATGCCGCATCCTTCAGCGTCGATCAGCGAGCCCGGCACTTCTTTGCCGACTTCGATTTCTCCACTTCGAATCCGGCATTCCGCGCCGCGAACGGCTTCGTCACCCAGAACAGCATCAGTCGATCGACCCTGGTATCCGGCTACCAGTTCTATTTCGAGGACGCGTTCGTGGAGCGTCTCATGCCCCACGTCATCACCGGCTACTGGTGGAACCACGAGGGTGTCCGCAAGGACGAGTTCGCCTGGCTCGGCCTGGAGGGCCGTGTGAAGGGACAGACGAGCTTCCAGACGCGGGTCCTGCTGGTGAGCAACGAGCGGTTCCGCGATCGCGACTTCCGGGGACTCCGGCGGGTGGAGTTCAATGCGTTCTCGAACTTTTCGGACCCCGTGAAGCTGGGCGTCCGGATGAGCTATGGGCGTTCCATCCTCAGGAACCTGCAGGAGCCCGAGATGGGGCGCGTTCTGCAACTGGCGGCGGAGGCGAGTCTCCGCCCGTGGTCCCACTTCAAGATCGAGACCTCCGTGGACTACGTGCGTCTTGCACGGGAAGCGTCGGGGGAGGAGGTGGGGGAAGGGTATATCCTTCGCTCGCGCTGGAATTACCAGTTCACGCGCCGATTCTTCTTCCGGCTGGTCGCCCAGTACAACGATTTCAGCCGGCGGCTGGACCTCGATCCACTGCTCACCTACAGGGTGAACCCGTTCACGGCGATATATCTCGGTTCCACCCACGATTTCGTGGAATACCCCGACGTTTCAGGTTTCTTGCGTCAGGGCTTCTATCAGACCGAGCGCCAGATCTTCTTCAAGCTTCAGTATCTCTTCCGCATGTAGGGAGAGCCATCGTACGGGTCGTCGACCGGAGGGAGGGACGATTCGTGCTCGAGCCGGGACTCCTGAGCCGTCGGGGTCCCGGCTTTCCTTTCAGGGCAGCCGCCCGCTGTCGCGAAGCCAGGCTTCACCGCGTCCCTTGATGCGCTCGTCCCAGTGACGCATCCACCCGGGCCCCTCCGCGCCGAGCCGCTTCCAGTCCACGGGCATTTCGGCCATGGGGTGTCGCATCCATTCGGGCAGCTGCGCGTCGTCGATGTCCGTGCGGACCGGAATGCGGAAGTAGGTCCGCGCCTGCTCCACCAGCGCCGAGTCCGTCGTGACGAACTCGTAGAAGAGCCGCGCGTCGTCCGGGTTGCGGGAGCCGCTGACCAGGGCGATGCCGTCATGCAGCAGCGGGGTGCCGGATGCGGGTATCGAAAAGCCGAAGGGATAGTTGTTGATTTCCGACTGGATCTCCGTGTCGGGCATGTTCCAGAGGGAGAGGTCTCCTTCCCGGCGCGCCACCTTCAGGTACAGTTGCGTCGGGTCGGCAGCGTACGTGCTCGTGTTCATGTCCAGCCGCGCGAGCCAGGCGTATCCGTCCTCGACCGTGGGCTGTCGCATGATCAGGGCGCCCCAGATCGTGCGCATGGTGCTGGAGGCGAGAGGGTACCGGATGATGATCCGGCCCCGCCACCGGGGATCGAGAAGGTCGTCCCAGTCGGTGGGCCGCTCGTTGGCGGTCACGGTCGAGTCGTTGAACAGGATGACTTCCGGCGTCCGGTAGGTGGCATACCAGCGATCGAGCGAATCGCGGCCGGAACCCGGCACGGCATCCGCCCACGTCGGCCGGTACGGCTCCAGCAGTCCCTCCGCCGCGGCCCGGTCGAAGGTCGGGCTGTCCCCACCCCACCAGAGGTCGGCCTGGGGGTTGACCCGCTCGGTGCGGATGCGATCGTAGGCGTCCTGCCCGCCCATGTCCAGCCACTGTACGTCGACGTCCGGGTGTGCGGCCTCGAACAGCCCCTCGTATTCCGAGAGCATTTCCTTGCCGTGAGGCGAATAGACGACCACCTTGCGGCGGGCGTCGCCGCCGCAGGATGCCACCAGGGCCGCGAGGGCCAGCACGTACAGATGTCGCATGGTATCGATCAGCCTATGCGGCGCAGTCTCGCGAACCGCAGGATGAGTTTCTTCGGACCGACCTCTGCAAAGTGGACGGTGGCCTTGGCCTGGGGACCGGTGCCCTCGACCGCGACCACGTCACCCTCGCCGAACAGGGAGTGCTCGACGCGCATGCCCTCGGCGATCTGGCCGGTGTGCTCCTCGTCATAGACGATCCGGCGATCGCCTCCGGAAGTCTTCGGAACCGTCTTCACGCGCCGTTGCGGCGCCGGCTCGGGTCGGAGACTCTGACGGTAGTAGTGCGGATCCATCCCGTCGTAGCGGACCTCAGGGGACCCGCCCAGCGTGAATCGGTCGCGGCGCGGCTCGAACGGGCCGCCCGCCTCGTTCCGGAGCAGGTCCCCGTC
>JAHEEH010000007.1:0-12494 GCA_024640835.1 Bacteroidota bacterium | reverse complement strand
AGGTGGCGCTCCGCGCGCGTCGAACCCACGTAGAACAGGCGCCGCTCCTCCTCCAGTTCGACCGGATCCTGCGCCGCGGCGCTCAGGGGAAACAGGCCTTCCTCCAGTCCCGTCACGAAAACGGCCGGGAATTCGAGACCCTTGGACGCATGCATGGTCATGAGCGTCACGCGGTCGTCGTCATCCCCGCCCAGGTCGGCATCCGTGAGCAGCGAGACCTCCTGGAGGAAGGCGCTCAGCGTCTCGGGCGTGTCCGGATTCTCGGTGAACTCCTGGATGGCCGAAACGAGCTCGGCGACGTTTTCCCGACGAACCAGGTTCTCCGGGGTGTGCTCGCGCATCAGGTCCTGGACCAGCCCCGACTCGTGGATCAGGCTGCGTGCGAGGTCTCCCGCAGGGACGGTCTCCGCGTTCTCCACGTGGGCGGAAAGCAGTTCGCGAAATGCCGAGATGGATTTCACCGCGCGTCCGCCGAGATCCCCGATCTCGTCGAGGCGATGCAATGCCTCCCAGGGTCCGATGCCTTCCCGCTCCGCGAACGCGAAGAGCAGATCCTGCGAGCGGTTTCCGATCCCGCGGGTGGGCACCGTCGTCCGGGTTCACCACCAGCCGCAGGTACGCGATGGCGTCCTTGATTTCGCGCCGCTGGTAGAACGACACGCCGCCGACGATCCGATACGGAACGTCCTCCCGCCGGAATGCCTCCTCGAGCGAGCGACTCTGCGCGTTGGTCCGGTACAGCACGGCCACCTCGCGGTACCGGAGTCCCCGGCGCAGGCACAGGTCGCGGATGCGACGCTCCACCTTCTGGGCCTCGTCCCGTTCCGAAAGCGCCTCGAGCACCAGGACGGGTTCTCCCTCCTCGTTGTCCGTCCAGAGCTTCTTCTCGAGCTGCCGGCTGTTCCCCTTGATGATCCGGTCGGCGAGGCGGACGATCGTCTTGGAGGACCGGTAGTTCTGCTCGAGCCGAACGACGGTCGCCTCCGGGTAATCCCGCTGGAAGGAGAGGATGTTGCCGATATCCGCCCCACGGAACGCGTAGATGGACTGCGCGTCGTCGCCCACGACGCACAGGTTGCGATGACCGTCGGCGAGCAGCCGGGTCACGGTGTACTGGGCGTGGTTCGTGTCCTGGTATTCGTCCACGTGGACGAACTGCCAGCGGTCCCGGTATCGCTCCAGCACGTCCGGGTGATTCCGGAAGAGCTCGATGGGTTTCAGCAGCAGGTCGTCGAAGTCCATGGCGTTGGATCGCCGCAGCAGTTCCTGGTACGGGGCGTAGAGCGTGGCCGCCTTCTCCTGGGCGAGCCCCGTGGCGAGGCTGGCGTACTCCGAGGGGCCGATCATCCGGTTCTTGGCCGACGAGATCATGCCGTACATGGACCGGGGGCTGTGCTGCTTCGGATCGATGTGGAATCGGTCCATGAGTTCACGGAGCGCCCGCTGCGTGTCGTCCGTGTCGTAGATCGAGAAATCGGCCGTGAAACCGAGCGCGCTCGCCTCGCGCCTGAGCAGCCGGGCGAAGGTCGCGTGAAAGGTGCCGATGGTCATGAATCGCGACACGTCACCGCCCACCAGCCGGTCGGTCCTGGACCGCATCTCGCGCGCGGCCTTGTTGGTGAACGTGATCGCCAGGATCTGGGACGGTCTGGCCTTTCCCATGGCCAGGAGGTACGCGATGCGATGGGTGAGCGTGCGCGTCTTGCCGGATCCCGGGCCCGCCACGATCAGCACGGGTCCGTCGGCCGCCCGTACGGCTTCCTGCTGCGCCTCGTTGAGCCCCGCAAGGACGGCATCCGCCTCCACGGACGGTGCGGAAGGGGCGTTCCGGGGCTCGGAAGTGAGATGATACTGCTGCATGGACCGGCGTCTCGAGGGGCCCGTCGTACACGCGGAAGCCCAGGAGTCGTTTCACCCGGTGGACGGCTTTTCCCCGGAGGGATGCGGGCCGGGTCACACCGGGGGCCCGTATATTCGCGCCGGCCGTTACCGGTCGCGCACCCCTGGCTCATCCCGAATCCCCATGACGCTCGAATCCCTGCTCCGGGGTCTCCTGGGCATCGCCGTCATCCTGGGCATCGCCCTGCTGGTGTCGAACAACCGCCGAAAGGTGAACTGGCGCACCGTCGCCGCCGGCCTGGGCCTCCAGCTGCTCCTGGCCATCTTCATCCTCAAGGGGTCGGTCATGGGAGAGTGGTTCGGACCGCTGGAATGGCCGAAGCAATTCTTCTCCTGGGTGAGCTCGTTCTTCGTGCTGGTCCTGAACTTCACGACGGCGGGCGCGCGGTTCGTCTTCGGTGACCTGGCCAATCCCCAGGGTACGGAGGGCAGCATGGGCTTCTTCTTCGCGTTCCAGGTGCTGCCCACCATCATCTTCTTTGGATCGCTCATGGCCATCCTGTATTACCTGGGCGTGATGCAGAAGGTCGTGCAGGGCATGGCCTGGGTGGTGAGCCGGTTCCTGGGCACCTCGGGAGCGGAGTCGCTGTCGGTGACCGCGAACATATTCGTGGGGCAGACGGAGGCCCCGCTGGTCATCAAGCCGTACCTGGAAAAGATGACCTACTCCGAGCTCATGGCGGTGATGACCGGCGGCATGGCGACGATCGCGGGCGGGGTGATGGCCGCCTACATCCAGATGCTCGGAGATCCCTACGCGGTGGCTCGCGGGCTTTCCCTCGACGCCGGGCGTCTGCTCTTCGCGGAGCAGTTGCTCGGTGCGAGCGTGATGGCCGCGCCGGCCGCGCTCATGCTGGCCAAGATCATGATCCCGGAGACGGGGACGCCGCTGACCGGCGGTTCGGTTCGCATCGATGCCGAAACGGGGTCGGCCAACGTGATCGACGCGGCCGCGACGGGGGCCGTGGACGGCGTCAAGCTCGCCATCAACGTGGGGGGCATGCTGATCGCGTTTCTCGCGCTCATCGCGATGATCAACTACATCCTGGCATGGGCGGGTGGTCTCGCGGGATGGGACCTCACCCTGGAACGGCTGCTGGGATGGACCGTCGCGCCGGTGGCGTACCTGATCGGGGTCCCGTGGAGCGACGCCGTGACCTTCGGTTCGCTGCTCGGCACGAAGGTCATCGTGAACGAGTTCGTGGCCTACCTCAACCTGTCGGGCGAGATTGCGGCCGGTGCCCTCTCCCCCAAGGCCATCATCATGGCGACGTTCGCCCTGTGCGGATTCGCCAACCTGTCCTCCATCGCCATCCAGATCGGGGGCATCGGGCCGCTGGCGCCATCCCGGACATCCGAGCTCGCATCGCTCGGGCTCAGGGCCGTGCTCGCCGGAACGCTGGCCAACATGATGACGGCCACGATCGCCGGCGCCCTGACCGGATGATGGTCATTCCACGACGGGCGCGTCCGGGTATCGGACAGAGAACCGCACCCAGGCGTCGAGCGGCTGCGAGCGGTTTCCGCGCAGCACGTATGCGGGCTGCCACTCGACCCGGGTCACGGCCCTAAGGGCGATCCGGTCCAGCACGGGGTGGATGCCCTCGATCATCCGGATGCCCTGCGGCCGGCCATCGGATCCGATGAAGACCTGGAACGTCACGGCTCTCCCGGAAGCCACCCCGCGCAGGGAGTCCGGAACGGCAACGGGAACGTCGATGCCGAGCTTCGTCAGGGCCCAGGGCGCGCGGAAGTGGCGCATCAGGGTGCGGTAGGCCTCGCGGCGATACTCCTCGAAGAGCCCGCGCACGTCGCCTCCACGGGCCGAGGGCAGGATGTCGTCCTCCGCGTATCGCCGGAAGAGGGAGTCGACCACCTCGGGGTGGTTCCTGTAGAGGGGAAGGAGGGCATCCCGTACGGCCTGCTTCATCCGGAATCGGCCGACGGCGAACTGCGTCTCCGCGAGGTGCTCCGCGGAATAGACCGGTGATTCCTCGCCGAGACCCATCGACTGCAGCGTCTCCAGGTCGCGAAAGGCCGCCGCCGTATCGGTCGCGGGAAGCCACCACGAGTCGGCTCCGTCGGTGAGCCAACCCTCCGGAGGGTCCAGCGGGATGGGGGGCTGAACCGCACACGCACTGCCGACCAGGAGTGCCGCGACCAGGGCGACCGGGCGGACGATCACGTCGATGCGACGTCCTCCTTCGCGACGTTCTCGGCGAGGCGGACGAAATAGCGCCGCCTGTCGAGCGCCACGATGCGGACGCGGCTTCCGGCCGCAATGAACTCGCCCTCGGTCACCACTTCGAGTCGCCGGTCTTCGATCTCGATGACCCCGGTCGGGCGGAGCGGGGTGAGGGCCTTGCCCTCCCGTCCCAGGTATCGGCTGCGCTGCTCGGCCTCCGACGAGACCACCGCATCGTCCTGCCGGAGGTTGGTGGAGAGCACGAACCGGTCCCAGGCTCCGGACTGCCACAGAAACCAGAAGAGGGATCCTCCGGCGATGACGGTGCCGATGAGCGTCAGGAAGCCGCCGACGACCCCGCTCTCGGTAAAGGTGTACCCGATCGCGAAGACGATCAATACGAGCCCGAGAATGCCGACGATGTTGAACCCGGGGACCAGGTACACTTCGGCCGCAATCAGCGCGAGGCCGGTCAGGACCAGGGCTATGGGGATGAGTAGTTCCACGGCGTACGGAAGACCTCGCTTCTACGGCTCAAATCGCGGATGTTGCATCTACCGAATCCGATTGGACCTTCCGGACCTCGACGCGGCTTCCGTGCACGCTGACGACGCGGACGCGGGCCCCCGCCTCGACGAAGTCACCGGCCGTGGTGACGTCCACGCGCCGCCCTCCGATATCCGCCGCGCCGGCCGGGCGCAGGGGGGTCAGTGCCGTGCCGAAACGTCCTTCGAGGTCGTCCCTCGCTTCGGAAGACGTGAACCCGGCGGCGCTCGCGAGGTCGTGAACGAGGATCAGTTGCCCGAATCGTGACGATCTCGGCAGATAGCGGCCCAGCGAGAACGCGAGGATCACCAGCAGCGCCATCGTGGCGGCAAGCGTGAGGACGGCCTGCGTGATCGCATGACCCGTCGGAAACGACAGGCCGACGTTTCCGATCAGGGCGACCGCGAGGGAGCCGACGACCAGGATCAGGCCGGTGACACCGGCCAGTCCGAAGCCGGGGGTCACGAAGATCTCGATGATGAGCAGCACGACTCCGATCACGAAAACGAGCATCTCCCAGGACTCGGCGAGGCCGGTCATGTAGCTCGGGCCGAAGAATAGAATCGCCCCCAGCCCTGCCATGAGGCCGGGGAAGCCCACCCCGGGCGTCTGCAGCTCGAAGTAGAGTCCTCCGAGCATCATGAGCATCAGGATGGACTGGACCACGGGCGAGCCGAAGAACCGGAGCAGGCGCTCGAAACCGGAGGCCTCGTGCGCGACAAGCTGCGCCCCATTCGCGGTGAGTGCGCCCGTCACGGTGCCCAGGTTCTCCAGGATGGCGTCGGCCACGCCCAGCTTCAGCGCCTCGGACGAGGACAGCGTCAGCACCTGGCCGGCCACGGACACCCCTTCCACCTCGAGGTTCTGGTCCACCATGGCCTCGGCGATGCGCGGGTCCCGACCGTTGGCTTCGGCCGTCGCCCGCATCAGTCCGCGCATGTAGCTCTGGTATTTGTCGGGTGCCGCGTCACCGCCGACGCCCTCTACCACGGTGGCCGCTCCGATCGACGCGCCCGGAGCCATCACGATCCGGTCCGCGGCGTACGATATGAGCGCGCCGGCCGAGGCGGCATTGCGATCGATGTAGGCGATGGTCGGCATCGGAGCCCCCAGGATCGCCTTCCTTATCTGGTCCGCGGCGTCCACCAGTCCGCCGAAGGTATCGACGTGAAACACCACGGCAGCGGCGTCCTGGCCCTCGGCGTCGGCAAGCGCACGATCGATGTACCGGGCCAGCCCGTTGTCGATCATGCCCTCGATCGGGACGACGAACACCGGTCCCTCGCCCACCTCCGGGAGCCAGCCGTCCCCGGTCTGCGCGACCACGGAGAGCGGTATGGCCAGCAGGACGAGGAGGAGCCCGGGAAGCGTTTGGCGAATGCGATTCCGCGACATCGGCATACGGAGGATGGTCACCACCGGGATCGTACGCCGGACGGCCCCGCGGTGATTCAGTCGGGGTCGATCAACACCGGCGTGCCGACGTGCACCCAGTCCCAGATCCGGTCGATGGAGGCGTCGGGAATGGCCACGCAGCCCTGGGTCCAGTTCGCCCGCTGTCCGGTGCCGCGCCCGTGGATCTCGATCCAGCCGCCGAGTGCGGTTCCCATCGGCGGCATCGAAAAGGTCCGGTTGGCGTCGATGATGGCGCGATACTCGGCATCGGTGATCAGGCTGTCGCGGAGTCCCCGACGGGCGTCTTCCTCGTTCGGATAGTTCAGGACGAGGGCCCGGTGGAACTGGCTGTGCGCATTCTTCTCGACCACGTGGAAGACACCTTCCGGGGTGCGCCAGTGATCCGGATCACCCGGACTGCCCCGGCGCTCCTTGTCCGCGAAGAAATTGTGACCCAGGTCGGCGGGGATGCGCTCCACGAGCTGCGTGCCCCGGTACACCAGGACCGACTGCTTCGACTTCGATATCCGGATCCAGACGTTCGAAAGGTCCTCCGCGCGGATCAGTCCCTGGGCGCCGTCGTGTGTCCTGATCCGCGCCCAGCCTCCCCCGTTCTCCAGTACCTGGACGGGCTCCTGGAGGCCGAGCATCAGGTACGGGCGGGTGGAATCCGAGAGCTGGAAAACCGTGGACCGGTCCCGGATGGAGTAATGGAGCGCATCTTCGTGCGGGAGGGCGCGCTGCGCGTCGGCGCGCGTCGCCGGCCAGGCGACCGCGACCACGAGCATCACCGCGTACGAAAAGCGCGCCGTCATGACTCCCCGTTTACCCGGATACACGCCAGATAGGCTTCGTGAACGCCGCCGGCCGCCGCCCCCTCCGTGACCACGTCCACCACCCCCAGGACCTCCGCACTCGCGTTCGAAGGGGCAAAGGACCTTCCCACGGCGCGAAGCCCGCCGACGTCCCCGTCCGTGTCGCCGATGAACGCCATCTCGGACAGGGGGATCCGGAGCTCCGCCGACATCCATTCCAGTCCGTGGGCCTTGGTCAGGCGCCGTCCCAGGATATCGATGGACACGGGGGTGGTCACCGCGACGAAATCCGGGTGGTGCGCGGCCAGGCGCTCCCGCACCGCGGGCAGCATGCCGTAGATCGCCCCTCGCGCCGGGCCGATGATGCTGGCCTGCGTGCGTTTCCCGAGGTCCACGAACAGGTCGGTGCCCTGGACCTCGGAAGAGAGCCACGACCGGAGGTCTTCGACCTCCGCTTCGAGCGCCCTGTCGAAGGCGGGGTGCCAGACGGTTCGGGTCGTGACCGGGTCGAACATCCCGGCTCCCGCCTCGAAAAGAACCGGCGTCGTGAGGCCCAGCAGCTGGGTCATGGCCTCCGTGTACGCGTAGGGCCGGCCCGTGCAGATCGAGAACGCCGGTGGCGTCACGGGGACTCGCCGTGCATCGCCCGAAGCCGCCAGTCGGGCGATCGCGTCCAGACGATCACGGTCGTACGGCCGGAAGGGCTCGGACAGGCAGCCGTCGATGTCCGAGACGAACAGTCGGATCATGTGCCGAGGACGTCCTTCAGCGCGTGGATCAGGTCGTCCGAGATCCCCATGGTGCTGAATCCGCCATCGTGGAACAGCGTCTGCATGGTGACCATGCGCGTCAGGTCGCTGAGCAGGGTGACGGTGTAGTCGGCACAGCTCTCCGCGTCCGCGTTCCCGAGCGGAGCGATGCGATCGGCGAAGTCGAACATGGCATCGAATCCGGTGATGCCGGACCCCGCGGTGGTGCGCGTAGGGCTCTGTGAAATGGCGTTGACCCGGATGCCTCGCCGGCCGAGACGGTAGCCGAAGGAGCGCACGATGCTCTCGAGCAGTGCCTTGGCGTCGCCCATCTCCGAGTACTTCGAAAACGTGCGCTGGGCGCCGATGTAGGACAGGGTCACGATCGATGCGCCATCGTTCAACGCTCCGGATTCCACGGCATGGTGGATCACGCGGTGCAGGCTGACCGCCGAGATGTCGAGGGTCGTGTGATACCACTCGTAGTTCAGATCCTCGTAGTCCCGGTCCTTCCGGACATTCATGCCCATGCCGATCGAATGCACGACGAAGTCGATCCCGCCGAACGTCTTCTTTGCCGATTCGAAGAGCTCCGCGAGCTCGTCGTCATTCGTGGCGTCGGCCCAGAGCACGGGACTGTCCGTTCGGGAGGCCAGCGCGTCGACCGTGCCGAGACGCTTCGCGATGGGCGCGTTGGACAGGGCGAAGCGGCCACCCTCGCGGTGGACGGCCTCGGCGATGGACCATGCGATGCTGTTCTCGTTCAGAGCGCCGAAAATGACGCCGTTCTTGCCGGCCAGCAATCCGTTGCCCGCGTTTGCCATGATGTTTCCGGGTGGTGTACTCGGCGATGATGGGGGCCGGAAGGTACGAAAAGCAGCCGACGCGAGGTCAGTCCGTTACGGAACGCAGGGGACGGAGAAGGCCGAGCATCTCCTGGTGGACGCGTCCGTTCGTGGCGAGGACCTGGCGGCCGAAGATCGGATCGCCCGAACCGTCGTACGCCGACACCTGACCACCGCCTTCCGTGACGAGCAGGCATCCGGCGGCCACGTCCCACGGCCGAAGCCCCGACTCGAAGAAGCCGTCGAAGCGGCCCGCCGCGACGTAAGCGAGGTCGACGGACGCCGAACCTGGCCTGCGTACTCCGCGCGTGCGTTCCATGAAGGATCGCAGGACCTCGAGATAGGGGTCCATGTGGCCGTAGGATCGGTAGGGGAATCCGGTGGTGACGAGGCTGTCGTCGAGGGACTCCGTGCCGGAAACGCCCGAAGGCCGGCCGTCCACGTTCAGACCTCCCCCGCGCACGGCCGTGAAGAGCTCGTCCCGCGACACGTCATACACGACGCCGGTGACGATGCCGCTCGTGTGCTCGAGGGCAATGCTGACGGCGTACGGGGGTACGCCATGTGCGAAGTTGGTGGTGCCGTCGATGGGGTCGACGATCCAGCGGAAGCCCGACTCGGGAATCCCGGCCCGGTGCGTCGACGTGTCCTCCTCGGCGAGCACGCCGAAGGAGGGAAACCGTGTCCCGAGCAGGTCCAGGATGCACCGCTCGGCCGCGGTGTCCACCTCCGTGACCAGGTCGTGTATCCCCTTCGCCGTGATGCGGCGTCCATCGACGCGACCGGCCTCGGCACGGATCAGGTTGCCGGCGGCCCGGGCGGCTTCCACGGCCGCGTCCCGGGCGCGCTGAAGGAACTCGGTCGTGATCATCTCGGAGTGGTATTTGGCTATCTTGGTCGCCCGCCGGACGCATCCGGTGCCCCGAGTACCCGACCACCGCCCGATGGTTCACACCCGACTGCTCCGGACTCTCTTCCCGCTGTGCGCAGCCCTGGTTCTCGGATCGGCTGCCTGTGGGACCGGCGCGGAGCGCACGCCCGTCGTGCCTGCCGCGGGCCCCTGGGAAACGATCGACAGCCTCGACACGCGGGCCTTCCGCGAGGCCTGGTCGAGGCCTGCGACCCTCGATCACGAACGCACGATCCGCGTCGAGGAGCTGGATGCCTCGGACGAGGTCCTGGCGTTCCGAGAGATCACGGTCCGCTTCCTGGCGGCGGATTCGGTGACGATCGCCGTGCGGGCGGACTCGTCCGGTGCCTTCGGTTTCGGGATGTTCGATGGGCTGGCGAGGGGCCGTTCGGGTACACCGGATCCTCCGGATCCTTCCCCCTACGTGATGCCCGAGGACGCTTCGTTCATGAGCGCGAGAAACCGGGAGAAATACGCGATCGGGATCGGTTCCGACTCGACCGCGAGCGACGGCGCGGACCGTCACATCGAGGTGGAGGCCCTTTCCGGACCGGGTGATGGCGAGATCGTCCGGCGCGTCCGCTATGCAACCCGCGGAGCGGACGACCTGCTCCTTTCCGTCGATCTGGAGCGCGAGGATGCGGCCCTGCTCTTCACCGATCGGAGTCGGGCGAGCGCCAGCACCCGGTGGGATGGCAGCGGGGGCCTGCTGCCGATGAGATCGGTCTACGAAACCTGGATCATACCCCGCTTCGGACGGGATCGCCGCTTCCGGATCACGACGACCTGGACCTATCCGTCCAGGTGAGCGCGCAGGGCCGGAGCGTCGGCGAGCGGGCCCAGCACCGGGTGCGCCCGGAGCGAAGACCCGGACAGGACCCCGTCCTCAAGACCCCTTGCGAGGAGGGTCTCGGCGTCTCCGAAACGCTCCTGGGCGACGAACACCTCGGCCAGTCGCCAGTAGGCGGCGGGTGCGTCCGGGCCCAGCGCAAGCGCAATGCGCGCGAACGCCTCGGCCCGATCGATCTCGGACAGGGCCTGGGCCACCCAGGACAGCCGAACGTGTTCGTCGATGCCGTCCGTAATCCGTTCCGCGGCCCGGTCGAGCGCGTCGAAAGCCTCTTCGCGGTCGCCCTCTCCGCGCTGGGCGGCCTCTGCGCGCACCAGCCAGGCCCTACCGTCCCCGGGAGTGATCCGCGTCGCTGCCCTCGCATCGGCAAGCGCCTCGGACGGGCGATCGAGGTCCAGTAGAACCCGGGCGCGAACCAGCCTGGCCTCGGCATCGTCGGGCACGGCCTTCAGGACACGGTCCAGGCGGATCTTGGCTTCGTACAGGTTCGTGCCCGTCCTCCAGGCCCGCTCCGCGCGGTGAAACTCCTGTCGGAGCTCGGGCGGACGGATGGACTGTCCCGTGGCCGGGAGGGCGAGGCCCCCGAGAACGGCGAGGAGAATGATCGAGCGCGCGGACCGCATGCCGGGAGAGGGTGACACCGTCCATACGCCGCTGGACACGATGCGTTCGAGGGGCGGCCTTACCTTCACCGCATGCGTCTTCCCACCGATCTCGACCGCCTCTACCGGGAACCGCCTCCCCGCGTGTCCGGGGTCGAGGTGCATGGCGTCATCGATTCGACGAACCGTCGGGCCCTGGAACTCGCGGAGGAGGGTGCCCCTCACGGCTTCCTGGTCGTGGCGGATCGACAGACCAGGGGGCGAGGCCGCCGGGGACGGACTTGGTCCTCGACCCCCGGAGACGGTCTTCTGGTATCCGTGGTCGTGCGCCCCACGCGGTCGGACGTCGCCTGGGAATGGCTGCCCCTCGTCTCGGCGGTGGCGGTGGCACGGTCGCTCCGCGACCTGCCGGGTGTCGCGGTCAAGTGGCCGAACGACGTGCTCGTCGCGGGGCGGAAGATCTCCGGCATTCTCGTGGAGCGGAGGGCTTCCGGGACGCCGTCGGCCGTGGTAGGCATTGGCCTCAACGTGAACCAGGACCGGTTTCCGATCGAATTGGAGGGTTCTGCGACCTCCATCCGGATGGTGACGGACAAACCCGCGGACCGGGCCGACGTGGCGGCGGTTCTCGCGGTCGAGCTGGACCGGGCGTTCGCGGAGTGGCAGGAGGGTACCGGTGAGGCGGAGCGGTCCTACAGGGCCCTGCTCGACGGTGTGGGCCGTCCCGTCGCTGTGCGCCCGTTTCAGGGAGAAGCGGCTGTGCACGGCATCATGGAGGGCGTCGACGCTTCCGGCTTTCTCCTGCTTCGCACCGAGGCCGGGCTTCGTACTTTCGCGGCAGGGGATATCACGCTCAGCAGTCGATGATCGAGTGGTACGTCGTCGATATCGGCAACAGCGCCGTGAAGGCCGGCCGCTTCCGGGACGGTGAACTCACCGGGACCGTGCGCATTCCGCTCCGGGAGGGCAGGATCGACCTGGATGACGAGTTCGCGCGCTTCCTCGCGGCGGGGCGGGTGGACAGGACCGCCGTCGCCTCGGTCGTTCCCTCCGTCACGCAGGACGTCGTCGACCGGCTGGTGGAGGCATCCGGTGACGCCCCGTTCCGGCTGGATGCTTCCGTCCCGCTGCCCTTCTCCCTTGCATACGAGACCCCGGTCACGCTCGGGGCGGACCGGCTTGCTGCCGCCGCGGGCGCCTGGACCTGGAGTGCGCGGGCCCTGCCGATGAGGAGAGTGGCGATCGCGGTCGACGCCGGCACCGCGGTCAACATGGAGGTCGTGGTGTCGACGTCGGACGGACCGGTATACCTGGGCGGGGTCATCGCGCCCGGCCCCGAACTCGTCCGCCGTTCCCTGCGGGTGGGCACCGCGCAGCTTCCGGAGGTTCCACTGGAATGGCCGGATCGAATCGTGGGATCGTCGACGCGAAGTGCCCTGCAGGCGGGTATTCTTCCGGGGTTCGTCCACGCAGTGGACGGTATCGTTCAGCAGATCGAGCAGGAACTCGGTCACCGGGCGGCCGTCGTGGTCACCGGCGGATGGGGGAGTCTGCTCGCCCGCCAGCTGCCGCGGATCGATCATTCCGACCCGGACCTGGTCCTGCGCGGCATTCGGGAGATCGCCGCGATCAATCGGAGCCGGTGAGATCCTCGACGGGCTGCTGGATCGACGAGATGTAGAGGACCAGCTGGTTGAT
>JAHEEH010000253.1 GCA_024640835.1 Bacteroidota bacterium | reverse complement strand
CCGCATCATCATCGCCGGCATGATGATTCCGCCCAACTTCGGACCGGCGTACGCGCGCTCGTTCCGGGAGATCTATCCGCGCCTGGCGGAGGCCAACCACGCGGCCCTGATTCCCTTCATCCTGGACGGGGTGGCCACCGTGGACGGAATGATGCAGTATGACGGCATTCACCCGACCGCCGCCGGGCACGCCGTGGTCGCGGAGACGGTCTGGCGCTTCCTGGAGCCCGAGGTGCGGACGCTGCTCCCCGCCTCCTGACGAAAAGCAGGACGCCCGGTATTCCTGGGAATCCCGGGCGCCCTTGATCGCGCAGGCTCTCAGGTGTGCCTCAGAGTGCCTTGACCTCGTTGACCACCTTGGTGATCGAGTCCTTCGCGTCGCCGAAGAGCATCCTGTTGTTCGAGTTGTAGAACAGCTCGTTCTCGATGCCCGCGTAACCGGGACGCATGGAGCGCTTCAGGACGATCGTCGTCTTGGAGTGGTCCACGTTCAGAATCGGCATGCCATAGATGGGGCTTGCCTTGTCGTGGCGCGCAGCCGGGTTGACGACGTCGTTGGCGCCGATGATGACCGAGACGTCACACGTATCGAACTCCCCGTTGATCTCGTCCATTTCGAAGAGCTCGTCGTAGGGCACGTTCGCCTCGGCCAGCAGCACGTTCATGTGCCCCGGCATGCGACCGGCGACGGGGTGCACGGCGTACTTGACGGTGACCCCGCGCTTCTGCAACTCTTCGCCCAGCTCCCGGACGGCATGCTGCGCCTGCGCGACGGCCATGCCGTATCCCGGCACGAAGATGACCTTCTCCGCGTACGAGAGCAGGATCGCCGTATCCTCCGGAGAGGTTTCCGATATCGACTTGCCCTCGAGCGAGAGACCGGTCGATTCGATCTGCGAATCACCGCCGAACCCTCCGATGAGGACGTTCAGCAGGGAACGGTTCATCGCGTCGCACATGATCTTCGTGAGGATCAGGCCCGACGCGCCGACCAGCGCGCCCGAGACGATGAGCGACGTATTGTTGAGTACGAAGCCCGTGGCGGCGGCCGCGAGTCCCGAATACGAGTTCAGGAGGGACACCACGACCGGCATGTCCGCGCCCCCGATCGGGATCACGAGAAGGATGCCCAGGATGAACGCCGCGATCCCCACGGCGATCGCCCCGTAAATCATGGGTTCGGTGAACTCGATCGTAAGGGCCTGTGTCGTGTAGGCTTCGAACGGATAGTTCGTCGCCCCCATGGTCATCCACACCAGGCCGCCGATGGAAACCACGGCCAGCAGGATGGTCAGCAGGCGCATACCCGGGAAATGCATCGGATTGCCCGAGATCTTCCCGGACAACTTCCCGAAGGCCACGAAACTGCCGGTGAAGGTCACCATGCCGATGAGGACCGACAGGGCGATGGTCACCGCGGTGTAGAGGTAGAACTCCTCTCCGCTCGCGGTCCCCGTGTTCTGGATCAGCTTGGCGATCTCGGCGCCGGCCACCACGGCCGAGGCGATGCCACCGAAGCCGTTGAACGCGGCCACCATCTCGGGCATGCCCGTCATCTGGACCTTGCGCGCCATGTAGGCGCCGATGGCGCCACCGATGACGAGTCCGGCCAGCATCTGGGCGGGTGTAAGAATGGATTTGGAGACCAGGGTCGCAACCACCGCCACGAGCATGCCGATGGCTGCGAGCTGGTTGCCGCCACGAGCGGTGGCGGGAGACTGGAGCCGCTTCATCCCGAAGATGAACAGGATGGCGGATACCAGGTAGGCGAGTTTGATAATGGCGTCCATGTCGGATCGAATAGGTTCTGTCGGGCGACGAATTCCTCCGGGAGGGATCAGTCGCGCTTCTTGAACATCTGGAGCATGCGGTCGGTCACGAGGAATCCGCCGACCACGTTGATCGTGGCGAAGATCAGCGCACCGATCCCGAGGTAGGTGGCCCAGGCGCCGCCGACCATTCCGGCAACGATGAGCGCGCCCACGATCGTGATGCCGCTGATGGCGTTTGATCCCGACATGAGCGGGGTGTGCAGGGTCTGCGGGACCTTGCTGATGACCTCGAACCCGATCAGGGAAGCGAGGGTGAAGACGATGATGTTGTCGAGAAGCATGGTCTTTGCGTTGAAATCGGTCAGGCCGGGGTGAGCAGACTCTTGACCCGTTCGTTCACGACGGCGCCCTCGTGCGTGACGCAGGAACCGGCGAACACCTCGTCGTCGAAGTTCACCGTGAACCCTTCCTCACCCGTGAAGTCCGTCAGCATGGCGAGCAGGGTGCGCGAGTACAACTCGCTGGCGTGCACGGGCATGTCGGCTGTCATGTTGAGCGGGCCGACGATCCGGACGCCGTTGTGGACGACCGTCTCACCCGGCTTCGTCAGCTCGCAGTTGCCTCCGTTCGGCGCTGCAAGGTCGATGATGACAGAGCCCGGCTTCATGGCCTCGACGGCCTGCCTCGTGATGAGAACAGGGGCCTTGCGTCCTGGAATCAGGGCGGTGGTCACCACCACGTCGGACTTGCCGATGTGGGGAACCAGGAGTTCGGTCTGCCGCCTGGCCTTCTCCTCGGCCAGGGCCTTGGCGTATCCGCCCTCATCCTGCATCCCGGCAACCTCCAGCTCCAGTTCCACGAACGTCGCCCCGAGGCTCTGCACCTCTTCCTTCACCACGTCACGGATGTCGTACGCGAACGTCCGGGCACCGAGACGCCGTGCGGTCGCGATGGCCTGAAGGCCCGCCACGCCGGCTCCCAGCACGAGCGCGTTCGCGGGCCGCACGGTTCCTGCAGCCGTCGTGAGCAGCGGGAAGAACTTCGGCAGGATTTCGGCGGCGACGAGCACGGCACGGTAGCCGGCGACCGAGCTGAGTGCCGAGAGCGCGTCCATCTTCTGCGCCCGCGAAATGCGCGGAACGAGTTCCATCGACAGCGCGGTCACTCCCCTCTTCGCGAGAGCAGCGCTGCGATCGGGCGCATCCAGCGGGTTGAGGAATCCGATGAAGGCCGCGCCCGACTTCATGAGGCCGATTTCCTCGTCGTCCGGCGGACGGACCTTGACCACGATGTCGCTCGCGAATGCGGCTGCCCTGTCCACCAAGGTGGCGCCCGCTTCGGAGAACGCGTTATCGTCGATGAAGGCCAGGGCGCCCGCTCCGCGCTCGACCTGGACAGTGGCGCCTTTCTTCACAAGGCGGGAGACGACCTCCGGAACGAGAGCGACGAGCTTCTCGCCTTTCTCGGTTTCGCGAGGCACTCCGATCGTGTATGACATGGGTTGAAGTACTGCTTTGAAAACGGCGGTCAAGTATAGATCCCGCGGGAACGGGATCGGGTCGGGGTTAGGGCCCTCCGTCTGGCGGGGTTTCCCCTACTTTTGTGTGATCTCCGGATCTTCATCCTGCTCGCTGCTCGAAGTCGTCCATGAAGGACACGAGCGTATCCACGGCTGCCTCCGGACAGGCATTGTAGATGGAGGCTCTGATGCCCCCAACCGAGCGATAGCCCTTCAGCGCCAGGAGCCCCTGTTCTTTCGCCTCGGCGATGAACCGTTGGTCGAGCTCTTCCGACGGAAGCCGGAACGTGACGTTCATCAGCGACCGCGAGTCGGCGTCCGCGGTCCCGCTGTAGAACCCGTTGCGGTCGATGCGGTCGTACAGCTTCCCGGCCTTGCGCTCGTTGATCCTCTGCATCGCCTCCAGTCCGCCCAGATCCTGAAGCCACGCAAGCACCTTCTCCACGATGTAGACCGCGAAGACCGGAGGCGTGTTGAACAGCTTCGTCGTGTGCGTCCCGTAGTCGAGCATCGTCGGCAGCGGCTGCCTGCGCCTCTGGAGCAGATCGTCGCGGAGCAGCACGATCGTCACGCCTGCCGGACCCACGTTCTTCTGCGCCCCGGCATACACGACGCCATGACGTGCCATGTCGATGGGCCGACTCAGAAAATCGCTCGATGCATCGCAGACGAGGGGCGCGTCTGCCGCCGGAGCCTCCGCATACTGGGTGCCGTAGATCGTGTTGTTGGACGTGTAGTGCAGATACGCCGCACCGTCCGTCAG
>JAHEEH010000252.1 GCA_024640835.1 Bacteroidota bacterium | reverse complement strand
ACCGTGTGCGTGCCGGGAGGCGGTCTTGCTGCGGATCGGCACGGACCTGCAGGGCCTTCCCCGGGAACGGCCGATCCACCGGCGCGCCCGGATTCGTGTGATACGTGACAGGGCTGTACCGGAAAACGTGACGACGTGCGATATTGGAACGCCGGCAGGACGGAACCCTGCGGGGACCACGCGCCCGTCGCCAGCCCGTCGATCGCCGGCGGGTGGACCGGACGGCATGGAAATCGATGACGGCATGACACGCGCCACCCTTTCGACGCAGGAGCTCGGCCGGTACTCGAGGCACGTCCTCCTGCCGGAGGTGGGTCTCGGCGGGCAGATGAAGCTGAAGGCTTCGTCCGTCCTGATCGTGGGCGCCGGCGGCCTGGGCTCTCCGCTCGCGCTCTACCTGGCGGCTGCCGGGGTCGGCCACCTGGGCATGGTCGATTTCGACGTCGTGGACGTCACCAACCTGCAGCGGCAGATCCTGCACGGCACGAGCGACGTGGGACGGTCGAAGCTGGACTCGGCGGCGGCCCGCATCCGGGAGGTCAACCCGCACGTGGAGGTCACCCTGCACGAAACCGTGCTCACCAGCGAGAACGCGCTGGACCTGCTGGCGCGCTACGACGTGGTGGCCGACGGGACCGACAACTTCCCCACGAGGTACCTGGTGAACGACGCCAGCGTTCTCACCGGGGTCCCCAACGTGTACGCGAGCATCTTCCGGTTCGACGGCCAGGTGTCGGTTTTCGGAACGAAGGGTGGACCGTGCTATCGCTGTCTCTTCCCGGAGCCTCCGCCTCCGGGCCTCGTGCCCTCCTGCGCGGAGGGTGGCGTGCTCGGCGTCCTGCCGGGCATCGTGGGCACGATCCAGGCCACCGAGGTGCTCAAGCAGCTGCTGGGCATCGGAGAGCCGCTCGTCGGGCGCCTGCTCCTGTTCGACGCGCTCGCCATGCGGTTCACTGCGCTCGAGGTGCGGCGCGATCCGGATTGCCCGGTGTGCGGGGACCGCCCGACCCAGACGGGTCTGATCGACTATGAGCAGTTCTGTGGCATCCCCGTGGACGGGGAGGACGCGGTGGACGTACCGCAGATCCTGGTGTCCGAACTGAAGGACCGGCTCGATCGTGGAGAAGATCTCCTTCTGCTGGACGTCCGACGGCGGGAGGAAACCGCGATCGCCAGCATCGGTGGCCTGCTGATTCCCCTGGACGAGCTCGAATCGAGGATGGCGGAGTTGGAAGCGCACCGGAGCCGGGACATCGTCGTGACGTGCCGAACGGGAGTGCGATCCTCCCACGCGGTGCGGACGCTGGAGCGCCACGGATTCCTCGGGGCGCGCAACCTCGCCGGCGGAATCCGGGCCTGGAGCGAGCAGATCGATTCCACGGTTCCCGTGTACTAGGGCGTCGAGGCGGGACAGGGGTGGGGAGGCGGTCCGCTTTCCTGCAATTCCGTACACTGTGAAGACGTCAGCATCGCCACCAGGGGAATGGACGAACTGCACATCGGGCTGGTCGGACTGGGTCGCATGGGACGCGGTCTCGGCGGCCGGCTGCATCGCGCCGGGATACGGGTCACCGGGGTCGATCCGTCGGCCGAGGCCCGCGAGGAGGCCGGGAACGTCGGGATTGACGTCTCCGACACGATCGAGACGCTCGTCGAGAGGATTCCCCGGCCCCGCATGGTGTGGGTCATGGTTCCGGCCGGCGAGGCCACGCTGGCGGCGATGACCCGGCTGGCCCACCTGCTCGACCGGGGCGACCGGGTGATCGAGGGCGGCAACTCCGACTACCGGGACTCCGTCCGGCTGCACGAGCAGTTGGCGCAGCGCGGCATTGCCATGCTCGACGTGGGCACGAGCGGGGGCATTCTCGGGCAGGAGGCGGGCTTCGCCCTGATGATCGGTGGCTCGGACCGCGACGTCGAGGCCTGGCGCCCCGTCTTCGAGACGGTGGCTCCCGGGCCGGATCGGGGCTGGGCCCACGTGGGGGGCCCCGGTGCGGGGCACTATGCCAAAATGGTGCACAATGCCATCGAGTACGGGCTGATGCAGGCATACGGTGAGGGAGTGGCGCTCCTGCATGCCGCCGGGGACCTGGACGTGGACGTGACCGAGGCCGCGCGGGCGTGGAGGCACGGCAGCATCATCTCGTCCACCCTCATGGACCTCACGGCCGCCATCCTCGCAGACGGGGAACTGGATCGCGTCCGTCCGCGGGTGGACGATTCGGGCCTGGGACGCCTGGCCGTCCAGACCGCGGTCGAACGGGGAGTCGCCATGCCCGTCATCACGCAGGCCCTGATCGAGAGAATCCGGTCGCGAGACGACGAGGGACTCTCCGCACGACTTCTCGCCGCCATGCGGGGACGCTTCGGGGGGCACGCCGTGCCGACGGCCGACCCGGATCCGGCATGACCGTCTGGATGCTCGTCGGATTGGCGGGTGCGACCGTCGCCCTGTTGCTCGGACTGGTCACGGTGTTGCGCCTTCCGGCCTTCCTGGCGCTTCTGTTGACGGCGATCGTTCTCGCGCTCGTCACCGGCACGCCGGCCGGTGAGGTCATCCAGGTCGTGCAGGCCGGGATGGCCGGGACGCTCGGGTACATCGCCGTGGTGATCGGGCTCGGGGCGATGATCGGCGCGATGCTCGAGCACTCGGGTGGCGCAGCGGCGATCGCCGACGCGTTCGTTCGCCGACTCGGTCCCGACCGCGCGCGGTGGGGGCTGCTTGCGACCGGGCTCCTGGTGGCAACGCCCGTCTTCTTCGACGTGGCCCTGGTGCTCCTCATTCCGTTCGCATACGCCGCCGCGCGCCGGTCCGGCCGGCCCATGCTCCTCTACGCCCTACCGCTGCTGGCCGGCATCGCGGTGGCGCACTCGTTCATTCCGCCGACTCCCGGCCCGGTCGCCGTCGCGGGACTGGTCGGCGCCGACCTGGGGCGCGTGGTCGTCGTCGGCGTGCTCGCGGGCCTCCCGGCAGCGGCCGTGGGTGGCATGCTGGTCGGCGGGCGGATGGCCTCCCGGGTGAGTCCCGATCTGTCGATTATTCCCTCCGTTGGCGAGTCGGAGGTCACGGGGCGCGTCGGCGCGGCCGCCGCGCTGTCGGTGGTGCTGTTGCCCCTGGTGCTGATTCTCGGTGGGACCGTGTGGTCGGCCGGCTCCGGCGGCGCCTCCTGGGTGAGCCTGGCAACGCATCCCTTCACGGCGTTGGCCATCGGTCTGCTCGGCGCGATCTACGTGCTGGGAATCCGGGGAGACATTCCCCGCGCCGACGTGGCGCGCATCTGCAACAGGGGCCTCGAGCCGGTGGGTCTCATCATCCTGGTGACGGGTGCGGGCGGCGTGCTGGGCAAGGTCCTGGTTACGGCCGGGGCCGACGAGGTCATCGTGGGAGCGGCGGCCGGCTCCGCCGTGCCCGTCCTGTTCCTCGCGTTCGGCGCGGCCGCGCTCGTTCGCGTGGTGCAGGGTTCGGCCACGGTGTCGATGGTGACCGCGGCGGGGCTCATCGGTCCGCTGCTGACCGATGCTGCCGGATGGTTGCCCGCCCTCGTGACCATCGCCATCGCGTCCGGAGCGACGGTGCTTTCCCACGTGAACGACTCGGGCTTCTGGCTCGTCGGGCGCTATGTCGGGCTTTCCGAGGGCGACACGTTCCGGGTCTGGACCGTACTGGAGACCGTCCTGGGCGTGGTGGGGTTCGGCGTGGTCCTGGTTCTCAGCCTGTTTCTCCGTTGACGAGGTCGAGGATCCGGCCGACGAGCTCGGCCGGGCTCTGGCGGATGTCCAGCGCGACGGCGTCCGCCGCCGGCTCCAGATCGCGGAATTGGCTCTCGAGCAGGTCTGCCGGCATGAAATGACCGCTCCGGCCGCCCAACCTCCGGGCGATGAGCTCGCTGGACCCCGAAAGGTGGACGAGCCGGACGGGTTCTCCGGGTCTCACCAGTCGCCTTCGGTACGCGGCCTTGAGGGCGCTGCACGCCACGACCAGTCCTTCCGCCTCCACGATCGCACGATCGATCTCAACCCGGACCGCGTCCAGCCAGGGCTCGCGGTCCAGGTCGGTGAGC
>JAHEEH010000251.1:2667-4063 GCA_024640835.1 Bacteroidota bacterium | reverse complement strand
CCCCACGTTCACCAGGGACACGTCCTCACCCGGGTACGCGGCGTTCCACAGGTCGGCATAGGCCGGGTCCGTGACGGGCCATTCGGCAAGAACGTCCGAGCGATGGTCGGTAAGCGCCGCGATCGCCTGGGACTCGACCCCTTCGAAGCCGAGCAGGTTCACGCCCTCGAGGGTGCCGGGAATCCATCGGGCGGACGTGGGAGCGTTCGGCCCCTTGGATCCCATGCGACCGTCCCACATCACGGCCTGCTGGTAGGCGGCGTTGAGGATCGTGGGAGACCGCACGGCCTGCGCATCGACGTCTTCCGGTGGATACGACGGGTCGCGGCGCCTGGCTTCCCCGTTGACGCCCCAACCCATTCCTCCGTCACCGAGTGCCTGGATCCGGCCCGCCTGGAAGCCGGCGTCCACGTGGTGGCACGTGGAGCAGGAATACGTGCCGGCGTTCGAGGCGTGGCGAGGCGCCGTGGAGAGGGCCGTTTCGTGGAACAGGAAGGCCCCGAGCGTCACCTTGGCGGCCGTGATCGGGTTACCCGGATCCTGTGGCAGGGCCGCCCAGTCCCCGTCGTCGGGCAGCATGAAGTTGTCGAGTCTCCGTTCCCCGTGGCGCGTGAGGACCGCGACCAGGGAATCGTCCAGGGCCGCCTCGTCCACCACGTCCCGTGGATCCGCGCCGCCCGAATCGCACCCGGTCCACGCAAGGAGCGCAGCCGTCAGGATCAGTCCGAAGCGGGCCCTAGGAGCCTGGCGTCTGATAATTGACCAGGAACCGGCGCGACGGCGACCAGGCCGAGACCCCGGTATAGTTGCGCGAGCGGACACGCCAGAAATACTCATACCCCGTGATCAGGTTGTCCAGCGTTCTGTGGGTGTCGTCAATGCCGGAGCGGTCCACGTCCATTCGGACGAACACGTCCTCCTGCGCCACCTGCAGGTCATACGATACGGCACCCGGCACGGCATTCCAGTAGACAATGGTCTCGAGCGGCTGGATGGAATCATGTGCCGGTGCCACCAGGTCCGGAACGGGGGCGACTTCTCCCAACCGGGCCGGCGTGAACGTCCACGTGTCCGACCACGGACTGGTGCCGGCCGCGTTGACGGCCCGCACGTGCCACCAGTACGTGCCTCCGACCTGCAGATCGGTCAGAACGAAGAGGGGCTCCGGGTGATTGGGGGCCTCGGCACGGATGTCGGTGAAGTCCGGATCGGATGCCACGACCACGTGGAACACGGAGCCGGCCTCTCCGGGGGTCCATTCCAGCGCCAGGTCGTCGGCCACGTCGCTCGACCCGTCAGCAGGAAGCGACAGGGCGGGCGCCGTGGGCGGAGGAGTCTCCTCCGTCAGCACCGACTGCGAATCGCAGCCGAGGAGGGAGAGAACGAGGGCCAGGAC
>JAHEEH010000251.1:0-2619 GCA_024640835.1 Bacteroidota bacterium | reverse complement strand
GCGTACCTTGCAGGGCGAGGTCGCGGCCTCGAGACCGGAATGAAGGGAGATCCTTCACGAGACATACGATCGGGGGTCAGTGGCGACAAGTGACTTATAACGGTCGGACCGAGAGAGGATTCCTGTCCATCGGAATTTACCCGATCCATGGCGGGTCACGTCCGGGTGGATATCCTTGCTCGCCGTCCGGGCCCGGGCCGCGGTCGCGGTTGGCGGGTCGGGCCCTGATCGCGTTGGTCACGCTTCTTGCAGCCGGCTGCGCCGAACCCGCCCAGGGTCCGGAACCCCAGTTTCCGTCGCCCATGGAGGAGTCCGTCAGGGCCCACGCGCGGATCGAGCCGGGGGAGCGTCCGGGGCGGACGTACCTCGTCACGGGGGTTCTGCCCGTCGAGATCCCGGTCTTCGTGCCGGATCCGGTCGGGCCGGATCCGGACCTCCTCGTGCATTTCCACGGCGCGCCCTATCTCGTGCAGGAAGCCGTGACCCGAGCGGAACGACCGATGGTCGGTGCCACGGTCAACCTGGGGTCGGGTTCGTCGGTGTACGAGCGGCCCTTCCAGAACGGGCGGATCCTCGAGGTTCTGCTGGACTCGATCCGGGTCCACGCGCCCTTTCGCCGCGTCTTCCTCTCGTCCTGGAGCGCCGGATACGGGGCGGTCCGGGCTATCCTCCGCGGTGATGCCGACCGCATCGCGGGTGTGCTTCTCCTCGACGGGCTGCACACGGACTACGTGCCGTCCGGTACGCGACGGGCCGACGGCGGGGAACTGAACGGAGAGAAGATGGAACCCTTCCGGGTCTTCGCTTCAGGGGCCGTGAGCGGGGCCAGGAGCATGATCGTGACGCACTCGGAGATCTTCCCCGGCACCTACGCCAGCACGACCGAAACCGCCTCGTGGCTGGCCGACACGCTCGACCTGGCACCGGTGGCCGTCCTGGAGTGGGGGCCGGGCGGCATGCAGCTGGTGAGCCGCATCGAACGGGGACGCCTCGCCTTGCTGGGGTTTGCCGGCAATACGGCCCCGGACCACGTGGACCACGTGCATGCGCTCCCGGCCTTTCTCGAACGGCTGGTGACACCCTGACGGGTCAGCGCACCGGGATGGACGAGGCCGGGGTTCCAGCGCGAGCCGGCCGTCCGGATCGGAGAAACTCCGTTGCACCACGTGGTACACGACATCGTCCGCGAAACCGGAAGGGTCGTCGCGCCGGGCGCTGGGCCTCCGACGAGGAGGAGCCCAAGACCGATTCGCATGGACGGGATTGGCCGTTGATTCACGGCGCACCGTAGGATGCGCCGATGACTTTGTCGCTGGCGAAGGGGATACTCCACTCCATGAAGCGGCGCAGAACATGACCCGTACGCAGAAGCTGAATCGTCTCCGTGCCGAGGGCACCCTCCACGGGGAAACCCTCTTCATGCCCATCCTCATGCACTTCGCCGCCCGGGCGACGGGCATGACGTATGCGGAGTTCGCGCGCGATCACCGGGCGAGGGTCCGGGCCAACATCGAGTGCCTGGAGCGTTTCGATCTCGACTGCGTCACGCTCATGTCGGATCCCTACGCGGAAACCTCCGCTTTCGGAGCCCCCATAGACTACGTGCCGGAGGGAGTCCCCCGATGCGGGCGCCACGTGGTGACGACGCGCCAGGACGTGCACGACCTCCCGATCCCCGATGTTTTCTCGGCGGAGCGGACGCGCGACAGGCTCGACGGCGCCCGACTGTACCGCCGCGAACTGGGCGATGCCGTGCCGGTGATCGGGTGGGTGGAGGGACCGCTTGCCGAGGCCTGCGACCTGGCCGGAATGGACGGGATGTTCGTCATGCTCATGACCGACCCCGATACGTCGCACGTCTTTCTGGACAAGGTCCTCGAATTCGCGGAACGGTTCGCGACGGCACAGATCGAGGCGGGTTGCGACATCATCGGCATCGGGGACGCCGTGTGCTCGCAGATCGACCCCGGGACCTATGGTACGTTCGTGAAGGCCCGTCACCGTCGCCTCATCGATCATATCCATGCCTCGGGTTCCCTGGTGAAGTTCCACGTGTGCGGCGACATCACCCACCTCCTTCCGGACCTCGCCGGGCTGGGAATAGACCTCATCGACCTGGATTGGCCGGTGGATATCGCGGCCGCCAGGAGGGCGCTCGGTCCCGACGTGGTCATCACCGGCAACCTGGACCCGTCCCTCGTTCTGGCGCGGGACGAGGACACGGTGTATGCCATGGCGCGCGATCTCGTGCGGGAGCACGCCGGCGGGCGCTACGTCCTGGCCGCAGGATGCGAGATCGGCGTAGACACCCCGCCCGCCAACCTCCTGGCCATGGGCCGAGCCGCCAGGGAAGGCGCCTGACACCGTGCGGTATCGCGATCTCACCATATCGGATCCGAAGGACCTGGTCTTCGGCCGGGCGCCTCACCCGGTAAGGACGAGCCGGGGCCTCGAGATCGGCGGCGGGAGCGTGTACCCCGAGCTCAACTTCACGCTGCCACCGACGCGCATCACGAAGGACGTCATCCCGGAGCTCGCGGCACAGTACCGGGCCATCCTGGAAGGTGCCCTGAATCGGGCAGTCGAGCTCGGAAGCCGGGGGGTCGTCGTGGAGTTCGA
>JAHEEH010000250.1 GCA_024640835.1 Bacteroidota bacterium | reverse complement strand
GCTCGAGCCCGACGGCCCGGCCACGGACCACTGCGGCTCGTGCACCCGGTGCATCGACGCCTGCCCGACCGGCGCGATCGACGCACCCTACCGCCTGGACGCGTCCCGATGCATCTCGTACCTGACGATAGAGCACCGGGTGGACGACATCGACCCGGAGCTCGCCCGCGGGATGGGCAACTGGATCTTCGGATGTGACGTGTGCCAGGAGGTGTGTCCCTGGAACTCGTTCAGCCGGCCCGCGACCGAGCCGCGGTATGCGCCCAGGGAGGGCATGGCCGACACGCGCCTCGAAGAGTGGGAGGAAATGGACCTGGAGGCATTCCGGGCCAGGTTCCGGGACAACCCGGTCAAGCGGGCCCGGTTCGAGGGCTTCCGCCGCAACGTGCGGATCGCCCGCTCGAACGGTCGCTAGCCCTGCCGGACCGCCGGCAGGACGACGCGGAACGTGGATCCGGCCGACGGGCCACTTTCGACCTCGATGCGACCACCGAGGAGGTCGACCACCCGCTTCACGAGCGTCAGTCCCAGCCCGATGCCGTCGTGACCCCGGTTCAGCCAGTCGTCCTCCTGGCTGAACGGCGAGAACATCCGCTGCCGGAACGTCTCCGAAATGCCTCGCCCCGTATCCTGGATCTCGAGGGTGACCTCGCCCTCCTTCTCCGTAGAGCGGATCGAAATCGAGCCGGTGCCCGTGAATTTCACCGCGTTCGAGAGCAGACGTTCGACCACCAGCCCCAGCCGGTGAGCGTCGGTCAGAACGACCGGGTCGCCGGGCACGGAGACGGCCAGGACGAGATTCTTCGCCCGCAGGTCGTCGCTGATCTTCGGAATGGCCTCGTCCAGTACCGCGCGCAGCCGGACCGGAACGCGCTCGACGGACACGTGGCCCATCTCGATGGCCGACAGCTCCATCAGGTCGCGGACCAGGTTGACGAGACGTTCGGAGCGATCCTCGATCGAAGCCGCAAACTCGCGAATCGTCGACGGCAGGCGGGCTCCCCCGGCTTCGAGGTCGGCCGCTTCGCGTTCAAGCAGGTCCGCGTAGCCCCGGATCGCGGCCAGGGGGGTCCGGATCTCGTGGCTGAGCATCGCGATGAAGGCCGTCTTCTGCCGGGTGGCGTGCTCGGCCTCGAGCCGGGCATGCAGGAGCAGGGCATCATCGGAATCCGCGGGCCGGTCGAGTACGACGGCCTCGATGAAGCAGGCGTCGTTCTGGACCAGGTACATTTCAACGTGATGGACGCCTCCCTCGGCCCTGCGATAGGCGAACCGCACGTTCCGGCCGTTTCCGTCCGACGCGCGCCGGAGCGCATCCTCGAACGCCGCCTCATCCTCCTCGACGAGGACCCTGGCCCAGAATCGAAATCCGACGATCTCGTCAACCGGGTAGCCGGTCATACGCGACAGCTCCGGATTGGCGTACACGACCGTGCCGTCCACCTGCATGCGAACCACCGAGACCGGCATGCGGCGGATGAGCGTGTCCAGACGTTCGGACTCGGGGTCGTCCACGAACGGCATCCCCTCGTAGCCGACCACGATCCATCCGTCGTCCTCCCGCCGCCTGATGCCGTTCACGCGCAGGCCACCCTGCAGGAAGGGCAACTCTCTCGAGGATCCCGGGGCCAGCTCCGCGAGCATGAACAGCATCTCGTCCGGCGCCGGGTCCCCTTCCGTCCAGCCCCAGCGGGCCTCCCCGAACGGGCTCACGTACACGAGCGTCCCGTCGGGCGCGACCTCGGCAAAGGCAAACTCCACGGGCTGGCCGGTCGAATCCGGGCCGTCGGACCGGACCGGAAAGGCATCGAAAGGTGAATTCGCCACGGTAATTCGAGATGCGTTCAAGGAAGCACCCGATGCCCGCTCGAATACAGTGCCAAATCCCGGCGGAGAATCAAGCCGGGACCGTACCCCTTGTCCAGCGCCGCTCCCGGGGCACCACAAACGCCATCCAGAGGACTCCGGCCACCATTTCGAGCCCGGCGAACAGCAGGACCGCTCCTTTCAGGTCCAGGGCGCCCGTATCCATTAAGAGACTCGCCGCGAGAATGGACAGGGACTGGACCCCCATGAGGAGCAGCCATTCGGTGGCAAAGACTCGGCCCCTCCACCGGTCCTCGGTGCGCTCCTGGAGCAGGACGGTCGACAGGACCCACGTTGCGCCGCTCGCCGCATGGGCGATCATGATCAGGGCCGCTATCGCGTAGGTGAAGCCGACGAGACCCACCGCCAGGTAGCTCAGCCCGGTGACGCCGATGCAGACGCCGATGAGCGCCGGCCAGTTCCTGCGGTCCCTCGCCGTCGCCCGGGCGAGGATGGGGCCGATGCCCGTTCCGAGCCCCCGCGCGGAGAACAGGAGGCCGATGGCGAACGCTGCGCCGGTGGGCGAGATCGCCTCGCCTATGAGGGTGAGCATATACACCAGGGCCCCTCCCGCCGCCGATCCCACGGCCTTCGCCAGGGCCATTCGACCGACCTCGGGCCGACCCCGCATGAATCGCCAGCCGTCGGCCACCTCGAGCAGGGCGGCGCCGATGGTCCCTCGGCCTTCCGGCCGGTCCGTGGACTGCGGAATCACGGTCCGCGCGATGAACCAGGCCGAGCACAGGTAGGACACGCTGTCCAGTACGAAGACGGCCCTGAGTCCGAACCATTCGGTGGCGAGCCCGCCCAGCGCGGCACCGACCGCGAGGATCGTGGACCAGGTGGCGGCCGAGAGCGCGTTCGCGGTCAGCAGCTCCCTCGGCGAGGTGATGTTCGGAATCGATGCGCTCTGCGCCGGCTGGAATACGGAGCCCACCACGACCTGGGCAGCGGCCAGCAGGTAGATGAACGGCACCTCGCCAGGCTCGTCGATCAGGATGAAGCCGAGCACGATCACGGCACGCACGAGGTCGGCCCCGATCATGAGGCGACGACGATCGTAGCGGTCCACGATCAGTCCCGCGACGGGTGACGCGAGCGCCCACGGGAGCATCTTGGTGATGAAGATCGCTCCGATCGCGATGGCCGAGCCTGAAAGCTGCAGGACGAGAGCGTACAGCGCGATCGTGTTGAACCAGTCGCCCAGCAGCGACACCACGCTTCCGAGCCAGAGCCGCCGATAGTTCAGGTTCGCCCGCACCAGGGCCACGTACCCGACCGGCTGCGCGGCATCGTCCATCGGATCAGCTCTCCCCGGTCACGTCCTGCTCCGGACGAAGGAGGGGAAAGAGGATGACGTCCCGGATGGAGTCCTGCCCGGTCATGAGCATGGTCAATCGGTCGATGCCGATACCCAGCCCCGCGGTGGGGGGCATACCGTACTCGAGCGCGCGCAGGTAGTCCTCGTCCACCTGCATCGCCTCCGCGTCTCCGGCCGCGCGGAGTCGCGCCTGCTCCTCGAACCGGGCCCGCTGGTCGTCCGGGTCGTTGAGCTCGCTGAAGGCGTTGCAGATCTCCTTGCCCCCCACGATGGCCTCGAACCGCTCCACGAGGCCGGGACGTTCGCGGTGCCGCTTGGCGAGCGGACTGAGCTCCACCGGGTAGTCCGTGATGAACGTCGGCTGAAGCAGGTTCGGCTCCACGAAATCCCCGAATATCGCGTCGATGATCTTGCCCGAGCCCATGTCGGACGTGATGTCCAGTCCCAGCTTCCGACCGACCGTCGCGAGAGCCTCGCGGTCGAGCCCGCCGAGATCCTCGCCCGTGTACTCCTTCACGGCGTCGAGCAGCGGAACCCTCTTCCAGGGACGCGCGAACGAAATGGTCGCGTCCCCCACGCGGACGTCCGGGGTCCCGTGCAGCGCGACGGCGGCCTCTTCGACCATGGTTTCGACGAGCTCCATCATCCAGCGGTAGTCCCGGTACGCGACGTACAGCTCGAGCATCGTGAACTCGGGATTGTGGAAGCGGCTGAGCCCTTCGTTCCGGAAGTCCTTGGCGATCTCGTACACGCCGTCGAAGCCGCCGACGATGAGGCGCTTCAGGTACAGCTCGTCCGCGATGCGCAGGAAGAGCCCGACGTTCAGCGCGTTGTGATGCGTGGTGAAGGGTCGGGCCGCCGCGCCGCCGTACAGCGG
>JAHEEH010000249.1 GCA_024640835.1 Bacteroidota bacterium | reverse complement strand
AGCCATCGTGCTCCGTGTCGTACCAGTGACGGAACACGAGGTACACCTGGTCGAGGCCCCGCAGATCCATCGCCGGAAGCTGCAGCCGAGCCAGCGAGACGGCAGCGGGAGTCGGCCCGTCCGGATCCGTCGCCCACACCTTGCCGCCTGACGGCGCGGCGAACACACCGAATCGCGGATCTCCGGGCTCCCACGATCCGGTTCGCACGATGCCCGTCTGGGAGCCCGCGGCGGCAAAGCGACGCAGCACCCCGGTCCCGGCCACGCCAAACCCGTGATCCCCCGTCTCGGGGCTTCGCGCCTCGTTCCGGGCCACCGAGGCATCCTCCGCCCGGATCGCGTATCGTACGAGCGTGCCGTGCCGTACCGCCCCCACCGCCACCGGGAATTCCGCGGACCACCGGCCGTCCCCTGCCGACTGAAGATCGAACGTGCCCGACCCGACCGGAGAGCCGTCCGGACTCGTGATGGTGTACTCCGCCCACACGCGCGCGACTCCGAGGCCGTCCGTGACCATGGCCTCGACCACCGGGGGCCAGCTGACCACCGACGCGTACTCGATCGGATCGTGGACGATGTCCGGCGCCTCCAGGTCCGGCCCGACGTAGAAGGCGAACTCCGCTCCGGGCGCGCCGTCGGGAAGGACGACCGTCCGGTTCACCTGGTCCCGCACGCGGACCCAGTAGTGCACGGAGTCCGGGCTCGACGGACCGGTGATCGATCCACTCCAGCTCGATCCGACGGTCCTCCCGAGTTGCAGGGTCTGGACCGCGCCGGTGCCGAGCCGATAGAGCACCGCGACCTCCTCGATCGGCGACGAGTACCCGATCGCCTCCACGTCGAAGGTGAGTGCCGAGCCCGTCTGCTCCACCGAGCGCAGAGCCTCGTGCCGGGCCGTCGGCCAGAACTCGGCCGCGTCGACGAGGCCCCTCGGTGCAAGATGCCCGACGAGGATGTCCAGGTGCTCCCCACCGTAATAATCGATGTCGGCCTGCACGATGGCGTTGGCGGCGTCTGCAAACGTCACCGGGACCGAGAGATAGCGGTGGGAAAGCAGGTTCAGTCGATCGGTGAGGTCCCGCCCCAGGTCCTGGTGGATTTCCATCAGGACCGTCGCCCACAGACGTCCGTCATTGTAGATGTCGTCGCACGGACTCGGATTGTCCGTGCACGTGGAGCCGGGGTACGTGCCGGCGTGGTCCAGTGTCCTTGCGGACCAGATCGTGCCGTCGCCCGCGTCCCACCGGAACGTGTTCTCCCAGTCGGTGCGGGCCAGCCGGCCCTCGTCCACCAGCATCTTCTGGTACGATGCGGCCCAGTAATCGGACCAGCCCTCGTGCAGCGCCTTGCCCTCCATGGTGGTACGGAGTCCCGGCGCCCCGGCTTCGAGGACGGCATGGCCGTATTCGTGAAGCAGGACGAAGGCGTCCTCCGCGTCGTCCACGCCCCCCGTGCCATAGAAGATGTACCGCAGGCCCACCAGCCATCCGCTGTCGTCGGCCGTCGTCCCGGCCGGGTTGACCGGAAGGGGCGTGGCCTGCAGGTCGGTGAACCCGAGGGACTGGATGTGCCGCTGCGACCGGTCCAGATGGAAATAGGCGCTGACGGCCTCGAATCCATCCTGCGCGCGCGTGTACGAGAACCCGTCGGACGTGGGCTCGGCAGGAGGGCTGTACACCTTGGTGCCGGCCTGATTCTGTCCGACGATGGTGACGTAGGGTCCGTCCAGTCGATACATCCCGTCGTTTCCGCGCGTGATCTCCCGGAGCGTGACCGGCAGTCGCTCGTCATTCAGCTCCGCGACGTCCTGGTCGTCCGCGTCCACGTACGGCGGGCCGTAGCTGGCCCCGGAGGTCCCGAGCGGGTCGGGATCGAACGCGGCTCCACGCCCGTCCGAGAACAGGGTGGGCGACGAGGTTGCCGCGAAGGCAGGCAATCCCGGGACCGGTCGCCCGTGACCGCTGGCCACCGGAACCGTCTTTCCACTCTTTCTGACCGTTTCGTCCTCGAGTCCGATCACGTCGCCCGTCCGGGCGTCGACGAGCACCCGCCACTCGGCGGGAGGCCCGTCCGGCCATGCATGGAGCTTCCAGGCCAGCCGCGGGGTCTCTCCAGGCACCACGACGAGCGATGCGGGACCGAGCCGACCTCCCAGACCGTCCAGGGCGGAGCGCGCACGATCCAGTGCGGTCTGTTCGCCGATCGTCGGGCGGACCGGAGGCGGATCGGCCGAGACGTCGTAGTCGAACCCGTTCTGCACGCTGACCACGCGACCATCCCGGTCGAGAGAAACCGACACGGTCCGGTCCAGGACCGGCACGCCGTGGACGACCTGGACGTATCGCAGATGCCGCGTCGGACCGTCCTGCAGGTCGCTCTCCACGAGAAGCTCGTCCGCCCCGATGGCGCCGCCGGCCATCTCCCCGAATCTCGCAGCCACGTCACGTTCGGTGACTCCCGCCCGGAAGCGCAGTCCCTCCAGGGATGCTCCGTGCCGCGCACGCCACACCGGGCGATCCAGGTCAAGACGGCCGCCCTGGACACGCGTCGTGCGGAAATCGGGGCTGGAACGGGCATCCACCGGACGAACGTCCTGGGAGAAGGCCGTCGAGACACCCAACAGGAGCAGGGAGGCCACCGCGCCGGCCAGGCGGCCCCGGTGTCCGGGTCGCTTCCCCTTCGATCGATGGACGAAGATGCCTCTCATGGGCTGACCCCGGAGCACCGATCAGGCCCTGGCGAGCGCGTACTGCTTGAGATCCTCGACCCGGTCCAGCTGTTCCCAGGTGAACCCGGGGCGCCCGAAGTGTCCGTAGCTCGCCGTCCGACGAAAGATCGGCTCGCGAAGCCGCAGCGATTCGATGATGGCCGCCGGCTGGAGGTTGAAGAGATCCCGGACCGCGGATTCCAGGACGAAGTCCGGCACGACGCCCGTTCCGTTGGAATCCACCCGGATCGAGACCGGATCGGCCACGCCGATGGCGTACGACACCTGGACCGTGACCTCGTCGACCAGGTCCGAGGCGACGAGGTTCTTGGCCACGTGCCGGGCTGCATACGCCGCGCTTCGATCCACCTTGGAGGCGTCTTTTCCACTGAACGCTCCGCCGCCGTGGGCTCCTTTTCCGCCATAGGTATCGACGATGATCTTACGGCCCGTAAGCCCGGTATCACCGTGCGGTCCGCCGATCACGAATCGCCCCGTCGGGTTGACGTGCAGCTTCAGGGAATCGTCGAGCAGGCCGGCCGGAATGACCCGCGGCAAGAGGTGCCTGCGCACGTCCTGCTCGATCCTCGCCTGATCCACCTCTTCGTCGTGCTGGGTGGAAACCACCACCGTATGAACGCGCCGGGGCGTTCGGCCGTCGTCGTCGTACTCGACCGTCACCTGCCCCTTGGAGTCGGGACGGAGGTACGGCATCGGCGAATCGTCCATCTTCCGCAGCGCCGCCAGCTCGCGCATGAGGCCATGGGCGAGGCTGATGGCGAGTGGCATCAATTCGGGGGTTTCGCGACACGCGTAGCCGAACATCATGCCCTGGTCCCCGGCACCCATCGGGCGCTCGTCGCCTTCCGGCCGGTCCACGCCCTGCCCGATATCGGAGCTCTGGAGGTGAATCGAATTCAGGATTCCGCAGGACCATGCGTCGAAGCGGAGCCGGGGATCCGTGTACCCGATGTCCCGGATCACTCCCCGCGCGATGTCCGGCGCGTCGATGACGGCCAGCGACCGCGTTTCACCGGCCAGGATGACCAGCCCGGTCGTGACCAGCGTCTCGACCGCGACCCGGCTGTTCGGGTCCTGCTCGAGCATGGCGTCCAGAACGGCGTCGGAAATCTGGTCCGCGACCTTGTCGGGATGGCCCTCGGAGACGGATTCGGAGGTGAACAGGAAGGGCACGGGCACCTTGCCGGGTTGAGTAGACGTAGCAGCTTCGTACGCGCCGACCATCTGCTGGTTCTTATCCGGCGGTCTGCGAAATGGCCCCATCGTGCGAACTCTGCATCAAGCGGAAGGGCTGTCCGTTGATTCCGGGCTCCGAGAAGTCTAATTTTGGATGTTGC
>JAHEEH010000248.1:1132-4086 GCA_024640835.1 Bacteroidota bacterium | reverse complement strand
CCGCCGTCTCGATCGTGCCGTGGCCGGAAATCATGACCACCGGCAGCTCGGGCATCTCGGCAGACAGCCGCTGAAGCACCTCCATCCCGTCGAGTTTCGGCATCTTGACGTCCAGGAGAACCAGGTCGTACCGGTCCTGCCGAACCCTGCGCAGCGCATCCTCTCCATCTTCTGCCTCGCCGATGGCAAAATCCTCGTACTCGAGGATCTCGCGGAGCGTCCGCCGGATGGCGGCCTCGTCGTCGACGACCAGGATGGACGGGACAGGCATCGGGTGCTGACCGATCAGGTGCCGGAGCCCACGCGTGCCAGGAAGAACGCGATGTCGCGAGCCTCCTGGGACGTGGCGTAGTCGTCCCGGATCTGCTCGTAGGCGCGGCGGGCTTCGGCCGCCCGGCCAGCCGCTTCATAGGCCTGGCCGGCCTTCAGCAGATACATGGGGGACGTGACGTCACTCGTGAAGATGGTGGCGGCCCGTCTGTACAGATCACCGGCCTCCTCGTTCTCGCCCCGCGTGGCATGAATCGCGGCCTCCCCGGCGAGCGCCGCCGCACCCAGGTGGTTGGCCTCCTTGTCGTAGGCCTCGAACAGCTCGAGTGCCTGGTCATACTCGCCCAGCTGGAAATGCGCGTCGGCCGCGTAATAGCGCGCGAGGTTGCCCGTTCGGGTGGATCCGTACTCCTCTATCACGGCCGACAGTCCCATGAACTGGTCGGTGCCGTCGATTGCGCCACGATAGTCCGAAGACTCCCACGCGCGAACGGCGCCCGCCATGCGGTCGACGGCCGTCTTGTCGCGCTGGGCCATGAGCATGGAGAACCCGACGACCGCCACGACCACGATGACGACCACGGCGGCCCCGGCAAGCACCACGCTCCGGTTCTTCTCGATGAGGCCCAGGGCACGGGCATAGAACGTGACGACCTTGTCCTCCCGCAGTTCGTGGCGACGGGAAATCTTGCGGGTCGGATCGAGGGTGGACATAGGGTTCGGACGCGGCCGCGCCGCTGATCGTGTGCATGATGCAAAGACAGGTAAAATAACGTTGCGCCTCTCCCGCCTGCAATTCGACTCCGCGCCGCAGGGGCCCGGATCCCGGTCTTTCGGCGGAGGCATCCGCATTTTTCGGGCCGGAAGCGCTTCCTGTTCAACGGTTTACCATAATCTTCGCAGCACCCTCTGCGGGCGTGGCCGACTTTTCCCTCGTATTGCACGGGGCAGGTTTCCTGCCTGCAGAACCCCTACGAACTGAGAACGACCCATGGCCATAAAGCTCGGTATCAACGGATTCGGCCGCATCGGCCGCCTCGTCTTCCGCGCCATCCTGGAGCGGGGCTCCAAGGAATTCGACATCGTCGGCGTGAACGACCTTACGGACGCCGCGACGCTCGCGCACCTGTTCAAGTACGATTCCGTCCACGGCAAGTACCCCGGGTCCGTCGCCGTCGACGGTGACAGCCTGGTCATCGACGGGGACCGATTCCGCGTGTTCAGCGAGCGCGATCCGGCCAATCTGCCGTGGGGCGAGCTCGGATGCGACGTGGTCGTCGAGTCCACCGGCATCTTCCGCTCCCGCGAGAAGGCTGCGCTGCACCTCAAGGCCGGGGCCCGGAAGGTCGTCATTTCCGCCCCCGCAAAGGGCGAGGTGGACGCGACCGTCGTCCTGGGCGTGAACGACCACACGCTCACCGGCAAGGAGGAAGTCATCTCCAACGCCAGTTGCACCACCAACTGCCTGGCCCCGATGGTCAAGGTGCTCGACGACAACTGGGGCGTCAAGAAGGGGTTCATGACGACGGTGCACGCGTACACGTCGGACCAGCGGATCATGGATGCGCCCCACAGCGACCTGCGCCGCGCGCGCAGTGCCGCCGTGTCCATCATTCCGACGACGACCGGCGCCGCCAAGGCCGTAGGACTCGTTCTGCCGCACCTGAAGGGCAAGCTGGACGGCTTCGCACTGAGGGTCCCGACGCCCGACGGCTCGCTCACGGACCTCACGGCCGAGCTGGCGAACGAGGCGACCGCAGTGGAGATCAACGCGGCGATGAAGGCGGCGGCCGAAGGCCCGATGAAGGGTATCCTCGAGTACTCCGAGGAGCCACTCGTCTCCATCGACATCGTGCACAACCCGCACTCGAACGTCTTCGACGCGCAGTCGACGATGGCCTCCGGCACGCTGGTGAAGGTCGTCGGCTGGTACGACAACGAGTGGGGCTACGCCAACCGGACCGTAGACATCGTGTCCAAACTGATGTCCCTGGCCTGATTCCCGGATCATTCCTTCGGATGAGGGGGGCGCGGACGGATCCCGGCGAAGCCGGTCGCGTCCCGCTCCCCTTTTTCGTATCCCATTCGACCCGCCATGAACAAGCTCCGTCTTGACGACCTGGACCTGCGCGGCAAGCGCGTCCTCGTCCGCGTGGATTTCAACGTACCCCTGATCGATGCGCCGGAGGGCCGTGCCGTCGGAGACGACACCCGCATCCGGGCCGCCATTCCGACGCTCCGCAGGATCCTGGACCAGGGCGCGTCTCCCATCCTGGTGAGCCACCTCGGGCGTCCGAAGGGCCCCGACGCGAAGCTCAGCCTGGGACCCGTCGCCGGCCACCTGGCCCGGCTCCTGGGAGCGCCCGTCGTCTTCGTGCCCGACCTCGTGGGCGAGGCGGCGCGCGAGGCCGTGAAGCTGCTGGAGCCCGGCCAGGTTCTGCTGCTCGAGAACACGCGATTCGACGAACGGGAGAAGAAGAACGACCCTGCCCTTTCGCAGGCCCTCGCGGACCTTGCCGACGTGTACGTGAACGACGCCTTCGGGAGCGCCCACCGCGCCCATGCGACCACGGAGGGAGTGACCGGTTTCATGCCGCAATCCGCGATGGGACTCCTCGTGGAGCGCGAGGTGTCGTACCTGTCCCGGCTCCTGGTCGATCCCGAGCGGCCGTTCGTCGGTGTGC
>JAHEEH010000248.1:0-1122 GCA_024640835.1 Bacteroidota bacterium | reverse complement strand
TCGGACAAGCTGGGGCTGATCGAAAACCTGCTCGACCGCGTGGACGCCCTCCTCGTCGGCGGCGCCATGAGCTATACGTTCCTGCGGGCGCTCGGCCAGGACACGGGATTCTCGCTCGTCGAGGAGGATCGGCTCGACGAGGCCAGGCGCCTCCTGGAGCGGGCCGAAGGGCGCATTCGGCTCCCCGTGGACCATGTAGTCGCCGAGGCGTTCGCCGCGGACGCACCGAACCGGGTCGTGTCGGGCGCCATCCCGGACGGTCTCATGGGGCTGGACATCGGGCCGGAAACGCTCGCGGCCTACCGCGCCGTCGTGCTGGGTGCACGCACGGTCGTCTGGAACGGTCCGATGGGGGTGTTCGAGATGGCTCCGTTCGCAGGCGGCACGATGGGGATGGCCTCCGCCCTCGCGGAGGCATCCGGCCGGGGCGCGCTCACCGTCGTCGGCGGAGGCGACTCGGTGGCGGCCATCGTCAAGTCCGGCTTCCAGGATCAGGTCAGCCACGTGTCCACCGGGGGCGGGGCCATGCTGGAGTTCCTCGAGGGACGTACGCTGCCCGGCATCGCGGCCCTGACCGACGCCGTCTGACGCGTGATTCGTATCCTGCCGCCGCGCCAACCAGGGAGGATGCGATGACCAGGTATGTCCGCAAGCGGACCGCGAAGCTGGGTATGGCTCCGGGTACCGTGGTGTTCACCGGCACCCGGCGTGTCGAGCAACAGGCCGTGACGCTCTATCGGTACGACGAATCGTCGATCGAAGAAACGTCCGGAACGACGCTGCCGGAGGTATCCGACGGCCTCGATCAACCCGGTTTCAAGTGGCTGAACGTGGACGGGCTGCACGATGCCGACATGATCAACGCCATCGGCGACCGGTTCGGCCTGCACCCGCTCGTGCTCGAGGACGTGGTGTCTCCGGGGCAGCGGGCCAAGTTCGAGGAATACGATGACTACACGTTCGTCGTGGCCCGGATGCTGCACTACGACGGGGTGAAGCGTCACGTGGAGGCCGAGCAGGTGTGCCTGATCCTCACGGCGGATACCCTGATCTCGTTTCAGGAGAGGCCGGGTGACGTGTTCGGCGCCATCAGGGACCGGCTGCGCGGCAGTTCGGGAAAGA
>JAHEEH010000247.1:1486-4097 GCA_024640835.1 Bacteroidota bacterium | reverse complement strand
CCCGGTCCGCGATTTTCTGGAAGAGCGTCTTCTCGGCCATGACCCCTCACCCGGTTTGCGCACCGGAATATAGGAGCGGACGGGCGCATGCGTCGGCCGCGGAAGGGCGGCCCGATGCCATCCCGGATGCAACAAGCCCGTTTTCAGGTCGTTGGCTGCTGCAACGAGCCGTTTGCCCGTCATGCCGACCGTCTACGCGACCCGCCGCGCGCATTTCAACGCCGCGCACCGGATGCACAATCCGGAGCAATCGGACGAGTGGAATCGAGCCACGTTCGGGGAATGCAACCATCCGAACTGGCACGGGCACAACTACGTCCTCGAGGTCACGGTCGCCGGTGAGCCCGACCCGGAGACCGGGTACGTCATCGACCTGGGCGAACTGAAGCGGATCGTCCATGAGCGCGTCGTGCGCCATGTGGACCACCGCAATCTGAACCTGGACGTCGACTTCCTGCAGGGAATCCTGCCGTCCACCGAAAACCTCGCCGTCGTCATCTGGCAGCGACTGGTGGATGCACTTCCTTCCGGCCGACTTCACTCCGTACGTCTCTTCGAGTCCGAACGGAACGCGGTCGAGTATCGCGGCGAATGACCCGAAACCATCCTGGAGAACCCGTGGAAGACGAAGCGAACCTGTACGAAATCCTGCACCGCTACGACCCCCGCGCGACCGGATCCATCTCGGGAAACGTGCGGGAGATCCTCCGTGCCATCGGCGAGGACCCCGAGCGCGAAGGGCTGGTCAAGACGCCCGAGCGGGTCGCCAAGGCCTGGCAGTTCCTGACCCACGGATACGGCCAGGATCCGAAGGCCATCCTGAACAGTGCCCTGTTCGCCGAGGAGTATTCCGAGATGATCCTGGTGCGGGACATCGAGGTCTACAGCGTGTGCGAGCACCACATGATCCCGTTCTTCGGCAAGGCGCACGTGGCCTACATACCCAACGGGCATATCGTGGGACTGAGCAAGATCCCGCGGGTGGTCGACGTGTTCGCCCGTCGCCTGCAGGTGCAGGAGCGGCTGACGATCCAGATCCGGGATGCGCTCGAGGACGTCCTTCAGCCGGAGGGCGTCGCCGTCGTCATCGAGGCCACCCACCTGTGCATGGTGATGCGCGGCGTTCAGAAGCAGCATTCCGTAGCGACGACCAGCGCCATGAGCGGCGAGTTCATGCACTCGACGGATACGCGGGCCGAGTTCATGCGTCTCATCAGCTCCTGACATGCCCGGACCCGAACACGTGATCCTCGTCACCGGGGCAAGCCGGGGGATCGGCGCCGCGACCGCCCGCGCGTTCGCCACGCTTCCCCGGACCGCCCTGGCGCTCCTCTCCCGCGACAAGGCCGGTCTCGAGCGCACGGCGGCCGACTGCCGGTCCGCCGGGGCCGCGGCCGACGTCTTTCCGTGTGATCTGACCGACTGGAGCGCAGTGACGTCCACCGTGGCGGCCGTGCGCGAGCGGTTCGGTCTTCCCACCGTCGTGGTGAACAACGCCGGGGTGTTCGCGCCGGGAGGCGTCTCCGAAACGAGCCCGGAGCACTTCCGTGACCAGGTGGGCGCCAACCTCTTCACGGCCTACCACGTGACGCATGCCCTCCTCCCCGCAATGATCGAACGGGGCTCGGGGCACTTCTTCTTCATGGGCTCGGTGGCTTCGCTCAAAGGGTATCCGCGGGGAGCGGCCTACTGCGCGGCGAAGCATGGGCTGCTCGGTCTGGCCAGGGCCCTGCGCGAGGAAACCCGCGACCGGGGCCTCCGGGTCACGACCCTGCTCGCCGGTGCCACGTGGACCGACAGCTGGGCCGGGGTCGACCTCCCGGAGACGCGCTTCATGCCGGCCGAGGATGTCGGGGCGGCCGCGAGGGACGCGTACCTGATGTCCGACCGTACCGTGATCGAGGAGATCCTGCTTCGGCCACAGCAGGGGGACGTCTGAACCCGGACCGGCGGACTAGTTCAGCCGTGGATCGGCCGGGTAGTTCACCAGGAGCGCGTGGGCGCCGCCCATCCGTCGGAGCACGCGCCGCCATAGATCTTCCGGTTCGTCGCCAAAGACCTCGCCGAAGCGTCCCGGGGCCATGATCCACGCGCCCTCGGCCACCTCCTCCTCGAGCTGGCCTCCACCCCACCCCGCGTAGCCCATGAAGAACCGCGTCCGCCCCGCAAGCGCCGGGCTGGACTCGAGAAGCGCCTGCAAGAGCTCGAAGTCGCCGCCCCAGCGTACGTCGTCGACGACCTCGATCGAATCGGGAAGCCGGTCTCCCAGCCGGTGCAGGAAGTGCATGGTCTCGGGCTGCACGGGCCCGCCGTACGCGATCGGGTGGGGAACGGCCGAGAGGGTGTCGAACACCTCGCCGGGCCGCAGCGTCAGCGGACGGTTCAGCACCAGGCCGAACGAGCCCTTCTCGCCGTGCTCGCACACGAGGATCACGGTCCGGTGGAAGTTGGGATCCTCCAGGATCGGGGCCGCCACGAGGAGCGCGCCGGTCGCGAGTCGGACGTGGGACGTTCCAGGTTCCATCGGTCAGGCGGCCTCCTCTCCCGCGGCTTCGCGGCACAGCGCGCGGTACGCGCCCACCCACCAGTCGGCATCCCGCGTGACGGCGGT
>JAHEEH010000247.1:0-1476 GCA_024640835.1 Bacteroidota bacterium | reverse complement strand
AGGACGTCGGGAACGTCCGCCCATCGACCGGCGAGCACGAGCTGCTCGAGCTCCGCCGCCGCGAGATGCGCCCAGCGGTACTTGTCGCGCAGGCCCTCCGCCTTCCGCCAGTAATTGCGGTCGTCCCAGGCCTCGGCGCTCTCGTCGATGGTCCTGTAGATGCCACGAAGGCTGAAGACCAGGAACGCCGCCATGTCCCGGCCCTCGGAATCCCACGTGGGGCGTTCCGCGAGCCGCCGCAGCACCTCCGCACAGGAGCGCTCGTGCGCCCTGCGCCGCTTGGCCGGCGTGTCGCCCGTGTCGATGATCCGTCCCATGACGTAGGTTTGTCAGCGGCCAAATATAACCGCAGAGCACCCGCAGACGACAGGTAATCCCTCATGAAGAGCTACTCCGATCGCGTCGTGTGGATCACGGGAGCTTCGTCCGGAATCGGCGCCGCTCTCGCGCGGGCTTTCGCCGCCGACGGGGCCCGCTGCATCCTGTCGGCCAGGAACGTGGATGCACTCGGGCAGGTCCGACGGTCATGCCGGGAACCCGACCGGCACGTGGTCCTCCCGATGGATGTGTCCCGCTTCGACTCGCACGGGGAACTGGTAGGCCGCGTCTACGACGAGGTGGGCCCTGTCGACGTGCTCGTGGTCAATTCCGGCGTGGGTCAGCACGGAGGGGCCGTGGAGACGGAACTCGACATCGTTCGCCGCATCATGGACGTCAATTTCATCGGGGCCGTCTCCCCCGCCCGCCTGGTCGCGGCCCGGATGGCGGAGCGGGGCTCGGGACAGGTCGTGGCGATCTCGAGCGTCAACGGACGCATCAGCGTCCCCTGGCGATCCACCTACTGCGCGTCCAAGCACGCCATGCACGGATGGTTCGAGTCCCTGCGGGCCGAACTGTCCGATCGCGGAGTGCGCGTGACGATCGTATGCCCGGGTTACATCCGCACGTCGATCTCGAAGCACGCGTTGCTCGCCGACGGGTCCGAGTTCGGTTCGGTCGCTCCGCAGCACCTATCGGGAATGGACGCGGACGTCTTCGCGCGCCGTGCCCTCCGGGCCATCCGGCGCCAACGGGCAGAGGTCCACATCGGCGGCCCCGAGAAGTGGGCCATCCAGGTGTTCCGTTTCGCTCCGCTCCTGTTCCGCCTCCTGGTGCGGGGCTACGGGCGCAAACCCTGAGCCCCTACCGGGCGTCCGCCTCCTCCTCCGTTTCGACCAGCGTCCCCGTCGTGAGCTCCAGCACGACGCGGTCGGCATCGTACACCTTGTCGAGCGTCTCCTTGACCGAGCGCATGTCGACCATGATGTTGCGTCCCCGTTCCGGGATGTACAGGTAGTCGCGGACCAGGCCCTCGATGTTGCGGTCGAAATTGAGGCCCACGATCTCCAGGTTCCGCGTGACGGCCGGCGAACCGGAGTTGCCGCCGATCGTGTCGGAGGTCGAGCAGAAGTTCAGGGGCGTCGACAGATCGAGTCC
>JAHEEH010000246.1 GCA_024640835.1 Bacteroidota bacterium | reverse complement strand
AGAACGACTGCCCTCAAGAAGGAGCAGCACGGCGCAGCGAGTCCTCTGATCGTCCGACCTATCTCCGGAGCGGCTGAATGACGACTACCGGACGACCACCAACTTCCTTGTCCTCACGTAGGGTCCCGTCTCGAGGCGGTAGAGATACACGCCACTGGCGGAGGCACCGGCGTCCCAGCTGACGGAGTGCCGGCCTTCCGCCATCTCTCCGGAGACGAGCGTTTCCACTTCCCTGCCGAGCAGGTCGACCACGGTCAGGCGGACCGCCGTGCGGTATGGAAGCGAGAACCGGATGACCGTCCTCGGATTGAACGGATTGGGGTAGTTCTGCTCGAGTTCGAAGTCCTCCGGCACCGTCGGATCCTCGTCGACCGCCGTGGATACCGTCGTGGGAAGAACCGTCTTGTAGACGGAATAGCGGAAGACGGAAGCGTACAGGTAGTCGTCGGTGTCGACCGTTATCGCCCGGATGTCGTTCGCCGGAATGCCCGCATTCACCCTCTCCCACGTCTCGCCGTGGTTCGTCGAGCGATGAACCCCGTTGCCGTAGTTCGTGGTCGCGGCGAAGAGTTGCCCGAGGCTGTTCTCGACAAACCCGGCCACGGTATTCCTGTATCCGATCTCGGCCCAGGTATCCCCGTTGTCTTCCGACCGCGACCCGCCCGCGTAGACGAACCCGCTGGACCCTACGTACAGGGGCGAGACAAACCCGAATCCTATGTTGAGGACATCCCACGCCTCCTGTCCGTGCAGCCTGCGCCGCATTCCCTGGCCCCAGCTGGCGGCGAACAGGTCGCCCACCGCGTTGAAATCGATCCACCTCACGCCGGAGAACCCGTCGGCCAGGGTCCAGGTCTCTCCGCGATCGCTTGACTTAAAGACCCCGACGTAGTTCGCGGCATAGGCCGTCCCGTCCGGCGCCACGCCGACGGCCTCGACCACGTGGCTCGATATCCCGTTGGACGCGCTCACCCACGTATCCCCGTTGTCGTCCGACCGGTACACCAGGCCGGCGCCCCCGGCATAGAGTGTCCCGTCGGGCGCGATGGCGAACGAGCGCAGGTCCAGGTTCGTGAGCCCGCTGTTGATCGGCACCCAGGTCTCCCCGCCGTCCGACGACCGGGCCATGCCGACCACCAGGGCGAACAGGTCGCCTGTCACCGGGCTGATCGCGAGCTTCATCGCACTCGCGACCGTGATGCCCACCTGCGTCCAGGACTCTCCGCCGTCCTCCGAGCGGTACACCCCTCCGCCATCGGTTCCGGCCAGAACGATTCCATCGGCGGTCACGTACAGGTGGCGCAGGGTGAGATGCCCCAGACCGTCGTTGGACTGGTTCCACGTGGCCCCGTCATCCGTCGACTTCCAGATGCCCTGCCCCCAGCTCCCGGCCAGGATGTGCCCTTCCGCCGTGAAGGCGATGTTGCGATTCCGGTTCACGCGGAACCCGAGCTTGAGAGGCGTCCAGGTATCCCCGTTGTCCTCGGACCGGAAGATGCCCGAGTTGGAGTCCTGGTCGCCCCAGTTCCCGGCGTAGACGCGTCCCTCGGCATCGATTGCGATGGAACGGACGTTGCCGCCGACGTCCATGCCCGTCCAGGTCTGGCCACCGTCCCTGGACCTCTGGAAGCCCCAGCCCCCGACGAAGACGTGCCCCGAGTCGTTGATCACGATGTCGTCGGTGAGGCCGAGCGGCATGGCCACCGGCTCCCATGTATGCCCGTTGTCCGTCGAGAGGTGCATGGTGCCGTACCCCGTGTTCGCGACCAGGATGTGGCCCTCGGGGGTCAGGGCGAACGCGCTGGATGCGAGCACGCCGGTCTCCGTCCACGTCTCTCCCTGGTCCACCGAACGGTAGATCCGCGAACCGGTATGGCTGTTGGTCCCGATCAGGACATGACCGCTGTCGGCCATCACGATGCAGTCCACCGTACGGTCCGTCAGTGCGATACCCGAACTCTTCTGCTCCCACGTGAAGCCGCCGTCCGTCGAGCGATACACGCCGTGCTGGTTATCGCCCGATCCGGCGTAGAGCGTCCCGGCATCGTCGGAGGCAATCGCGGCGACGGTGCCGCCGTGCGGGCCGTAGAGCGGCCGCCAGGCGAATTCGGCGGTCGGCTGTGCGTGAACCTGTCCGGCGATGAGGATCGACAGGAACAGGGAAACCGCAAGGAGGGAACGAGCAGACATGGTCGGCACCCGTAGAGTCTGGATGACTGATGGCCTCCCCCTGCCCATCGGAAGGGACGCTACACAATCAGTGCACCGTGTGCACGCCGGGGTATGCCCCTCCGGCGGCACGGGCAATCCCCTACGTGCCTGGACGTCACGGGGCCCCGACATCGCGTCCGTCCGAAGGAAGCCGCGCGATGGGCGTCCAAACGACCGGGCCTTTCGGTACTACCGCCCCTTCACCTGTACCACGTTCAGATCGTACGCACCCTGCTCGCCGGCCATCATGCTGGTCGGCTGGATCTTCCACGTGCCGGCCGGACCCGTGACCGGCCCCACACGCGAAACCGTGGTCGACCCGGCATCGTCGTTGCGCCACACTTCGCCCGACGGCGACGTCACCACCAGGTATCCGTCGAAACCGAGCGACACGAGCTCGAAGATGAACGTGCCGTTGCCCGGCAGTTCTCGCGTGATCGTGTCGAAATACTCGCCCTTGAGCGCCACGGTGTCGCGATAGTCCAGGCGACCCTGAAGGGTCTCGACCTCGAGCTCGTTGCCGCGGGTGACCGTGAGCGTGTACGCTCCCTGCATGCCCGATCCGTACGACGAAGCCCACACGATCCACGGGCCGGTCTCGGTGGCGATCACGTTGACCTGCGAGACGGACTGGCTTTCGAAGTCGTCGTTCACGATCTCCTGGCCGGACGGGGAGCGCACGATCAGGTACGTGTCGAAGTCCGGCGACTCCATCCGGATGGTGAGCTCGCTCGGCACGTCCACCGGAACGGTCACGGCGTCGTAATAGACGCCCTCACCCCGCTGGCCGTCCCCGCTGCCGAGGACTCCGTTCGTGGTCTGTCCGAAGACCGGGGCGACAAGAAGCGAAAGGAAGCAGAACAGAACGGTTCTCATGGAAGGATCGGGGTGCTTGCGAAGGTGGTTCGAGGGCGGATCGAAACCGGCTGGGGAATCCACGGTTTACGGAACTCCCGATGAACGCACGATCGCGCGGACGTGATCCGCCGACCAGCAAAGTGAGCGCCATCGCATCCATCCATTCGGAGCCTTCCCGGCGTCACCGGGTGGTGCGCTTCGTGCTCGCCGCCGCCGGCCTGGTCTTCGTCGCTGCCGGAGCCGTCGCACAGTCGCGCGGGATCGTGACCCCTGCGAGCCCGGCTGCGGGATCCGCCCCGGCCCTCGAGGAGCGTTATGCGCTGGTAATCGGCAATTCCGAGTATGACGGAAACGCGTTCCGCCGACTGGACGGGGTACGATACGACGTGGATGAAGTCGCGGAGGCCCTCAAGGGCCACGGCTACGAGGTGGAGATGCTTCGCGACCTGCCCTCGGACCGGATGGGCGAGGAAATCGTGCAGTTCGTCAAGCAGAAAGGGCAGCACAAGAACAGCTCAATCGTCTTCTACTATGCCGGCCACGGAGTCTCGGTGCCCAACATCGCCGGGGTCGAGCAGGGGTACCTGGTCCCCGTGGACACACCCTCCCCGGCGGTCGACTCCACGGCATTCCTGAATGCCCTTCTGCCGATATACGAGTTCGGGAATTATGCGCAGCGCATGCAGGCCCGGCACGCGCTGTTCCTGTTCGACGCGTGCTTCGCCGGCACCATCTTCAAGGACCTCGGACTGCAGAGGGACGATGCGCCGCCCCCCGAAGTGACCGACCTGCTCGCTCATCCCGCCCGATCCGTGATCACGTCGGGATCGGCCGGCCAGAAGGTCCCCGACGAGAGCCTGTTCCGCCGGCACCTGGTCATGGCGCTGAGAGGAGAAGCCGGCTCTTTCGGCGACGGCTTCCTGACGGGCGAAGAACTGGGGAGCTACCTGCGCGCGAGCGTCATGAACGAGGGCGGTGGGCAGCAGCGACCGCAGTTCGGCAAGCTCATGCTGGCCGGCCTGGCCGAGGG
>JAHEEH010000245.1 GCA_024640835.1 Bacteroidota bacterium | reverse complement strand
GGCGCCCACCGAGAAGCCCCGGAGATCGTTGTTCGTGATATAGCCCAATCGCGCCCGAACCGTATCGAGCACGTGCGCCGATGCCCCGAAATGCCACTCGGTACTCTCGTCCACGACGTTTCGGCTGACCTCGGCCGTCAGGAAGGCCTCCGCGAGAATCGTCCCGTCGATCAGGGCGAGCACGCGGAACGGATAGACGGCCACCGCGCCGCGGAGGGTCCGCGGGAGCCTGGTGGATCGCTGGTCGAGCCGATCCATACTGCCCGCATGCTGGTACGCGGCGGCGAGACGGATCCCGGACACGGGTTCGACGCGCACGCCGACGTCGGCGGCCACCCCGTCGGCGGACACGGCGAAAATGCGCTCAGACAGGTACTTCACGGATGCTCCGAACCGTACGGGTCCGATGGCGCGCGCGTAGGCCACTCCAGCCACGATGAACTGGGCATCGAAGAGCCCGTCCGGCTGTCCGGGACCGACCCTCGCTTCCAGGTCTCCGGACCCGGTCGCCCGAACGAATACTCCGATTCCGGCACCTGCTCCGGCGTCAAACCGGGCAGCGGCCGCGTAGGTCCGGACGTCCGCGATCCAGACGTGATGGCTGAGCGCGAACGCCGAGCCCGCACCGTCGGCAAGACCGGCGGGATTGCGTTCGGCAGCGAAGGGGCCGGTCTCCACGGCGGCTCCGGCATCGCCCAGGGCCAGCCCGGCCGCGTCCGGACCGATGCGCAGGAAGGCCAGCCCGCTCTGCGCGGTCGACGCGCCGGGAGCGGCCCACAGGAAGACGGCCAGTATGATCGTTCGACGCATGGTCCTCATCGCCTGTTCAACGTCAACTCCAGGCCCGCATAGTGCGCCGATCCCGTGCCGTACGGCTCTCTGGCGAACGTGTACGTGAACCGGGCCCCCAGATTCCCGATGGTCTGATCCAGCGCAATCCCGGCTGCCGGCCTCACGCTTCCGCTTCCGATACGGTCCAGACCGGCACGAACCAGGAGCACGTCCGCCGGCCGCGCCTCCACACCGATCCGCAGGAGACCGTCCCTCACCGTAATGCGCTCCACGTCCTCGAACTCGACGGGACTTCCCCCGACGATCTCGACGCGCCGGGAAAGGACCTCGATGCTCGAGAAGGACGCCTCGTATTCGGCCGAAATCAGAAGACGGCCCTCGATCTGCTGCATCGCGGCCCCCAGTCGGATGCGACGGGGAAACTCGTCCTGGCTGGCCCGACCGCCCTCGGTGTAGAGCGAAGACGTATCCCAGCGGTATCGCGCCAGCAGGTCGTCGAAGACGAGGCCCATCCGGAGGTCGTCCGTCACGGCGAGCGTCATGCCGAGGTCGACTCCGATGGTCGACGCGGCGTCCAGGCCGTCGTAGAGGTCGGACCGGAACGCCTGCAGGGCGAGTCCCACCGACGCGCTCGATCCTACCCGCAGCCCGAACGCCAGGAAGCCGGCAAACTCGTCCACCGAGTGCGTCGCCGTGTGGAAGCCCGCATTGTCCCGCCCGTCGATGTCGGACACCCCCGCATGCAGGATGCCCACGGCGAATCCGGCGTGCAGATGCGGCGTCGTAAACTGAACGGTCTGCGCCGAGCGATCGAAGGACAGCGAGGCGGCCGACATCTCGAGCCGCTGCGCCTTCGCGAACGGCGCGAGCGCCGGGTTGTAGTAGGGGCTCGCACCGACGACTGCCGCCATGGCGTTCCCCATGGCCACGCCCCGCGGGCCGAAGCCCTGCCTGGAGAACGCGCCCGCATCCTGGGCAAGGGACGGCGCAGGGACGATGGCGCACGCGAACGCGATCGCCGAGACCAGCCGGAATCCGTATGGTGCGCGCCCCCTCATTCGATCACCAGGATCTTGCCCCGCGCCTCGAGACCTCCCGGACCCGAAAGCTCGTAGAAGTACACGCCGTTCGCGATGCGTCCTCCCCGTTCGTCCCGGCCGTCCCACGTGATCTCGCCCTCTCCCCCCGGACGGTTCTCACGGAGGTCGCGGACCAGGTTCAGGCCGGCGTCGAACACGCGAACCCGGAGAAAGCCCGGCTGCGGCAGATCGTACCGTATGCGGACCATCCGGTCCACGGCCGGTGAGAAGGGATTCGGATAGGCATACGTGTCGACCCGTGGCACGCGCTCCGAGGGCACCGACGGCCGAAGGGGAACGTCCACGCGGTACACGGTCCACGTCGCTCCGCCGTCGTCCGACTTCAGGAGCCCGTCACCCGTGCCCACCCACAGCGCATCCGCCGTCGTCTCGACCGAGAACACGCCCGATCCCGGACGCACAAATCGGTCCGGTCGGGTTGCGTCCCTGAATTCGCGGATGCTCCGCCAGCTTCGACCCTCGTCGCCGCTGACGAACAGGCCATTGTCTCCCGCGGCGTACACCGTTCCGTCCTGGAATCCGAAGTCGTAGATGCGCTCCCCGTGCAGGACCTGCTCGAAGGTCTCGCCGCCGTCGCGCGTCATCGTCACCCCGAACTGACCTGCCAGTCCGGCCTCTCCCGAATTCCACGTAGCCATCCAGACCGGGTTGCGCCCCGGCATCGGTTCTTCCTCGATGGAAATGACCCAGCTTCCGGTCAGGCCGGACGACGTGCCGTCGCTGGTGAACCGCCTCCACGACTGGCCGCCGTCCGTGGAGCGGTTGACGCCCGCCGGAGTGCCGGCCCAGACGGTGCCCGTCTCGTCGACCAGGACGGCGAAGCCCATGTGGTTGAGCTCACCGGAGCCACCGCGCTTCGGCTCGACGCGGAAGGAATAGACACTGTCCGGATAGACCGCTTCCAGCCGGTCCGGCGGGAGTACGACCCGGGACCACGTCAGGCCCCCATCGTCCGATCGGCGGATGCCGCTGGCCCAGCCGGCCACGTACACGACTCCGGTGACGGGATCGAAATCGATGTCATACGGGGGACTCTGCTGCGGGACGATGACCGGCAGCGCCGGAAGCGTGTTGACCCCGTACACGATCGAGGAATCACCGGCTGCATCCATCTGCGGATAGCGGTACGCAAAGGTCCGCCCTCCGTCCGTCGATACCAGGAATCCCGCCGCAGAAGGCACCGAAGTTCCCTGGGACGCGTCGCTCCGTCCCAGTCCCACCCAGATCGTGCCCCCTTCCACGTCCATCGAGAAGACCCGGTTGGGGGTGCCGAACAGCGAGTCCGTACCCGGGGCGAACCACGTGGTCCCTCCGTCGGGCGTCATGCTCAGGTAGGGTCCGGCCCACAGGGTGTCGCCCGAGACGTCCACGTTGGCGATCGAATTGGACAGGATGCCGTACTCCGACTCGACGGGTCCGACCTGGGCGCCGACCGGGGTCGCGACGGACAAGAGGCCTGCAAGCGCTATGAAGGATCGTGCGTTCATCATTCGATGATGAGCGTCCTCTCCACGATCCCGCTGCGGAGACCGGAGCGATCGACGGCCTCGAACGTGAAGACCCGGGGGCCCGGGGAGTTCGATGATTCCACCTGGAGCGTGACCGTGAACCGTCCATCCCCCGCCGCCGCATCGCCGCTGCTCGCCTGGGTCAATGCCGGGTTGCAGGCACCCTCTCCCCCGTCGTCGCACAGGGTGAGGGCCGCACCGCCGTTGACCCGTGTCTCCACGCGCAGGATGTTCGCGAGGCCGTCCGGATCGGTGGCGGTCACGACGACCACCACGGGGACGGGTGGATCTCCCACGGCGGGCAACTGGACCCGCTCCGGCAGTTCGACGGCCGTGATTTCGGGAGGTGTCCCCACCGACTGGACGTCGATGACACCCCGCACCTCGTTGCCGAGACGGCCCGAGCGATCCGACGCGAAAACCAGCAGGGTGTGACGCCCCGGAATGGCCGTCGGGAATCCCACGACCTCCTCCATGCGGTACCGCCCGCTGCCCAGGGCCGTCATGCCTCCACTCGCGAGTTCGGCGCTTCCCGCCTGGGGGCCCCGAAGGACCCACAGCACCCGCTCCAGGTCTCCGTCGCGGTCGCGGGCAACCACTTCCGCGGTAATGGTGACCGACGCCACGCCTCCCGAGACGTCTTCGGGGGGCAGCGCGTCCACCTGGACCGCTCCCGGCGAGTACGTGAAGTCCGACACGACGGGGGC